>JANMNK010000637.1:0-9843 GCA_031373875.1 Pirellulaceae bacterium
CATTTTATTACGTTTGCGGGCGATATTTGCGAGTGCATTCACGGTCATAACTATGGTGTGCGCGCCGAAGTTGCGGGCTCGCTGGACGAAAATCAGTACGTGATTGATTTCATCGCTTTTCGCGATACGTTGGCCGAGATCGTCAAGCGGCTTGACCATCATGTGCTGCTGCCAACACAACATCAACTGATTCGAGTTGTAGAAGATGGCGAGGAGATCGTCACGCGTTTTCGGTCCAAGCGGTGGGTCTTTCCGAAAGAGGATTGCATGCTGTTGCCTATCGTGAACACGACGGCCGAGAAGATTGCTTGGTGGATCAGTACGGAGGTTCGAAATCGTTTGAAGGCGACAACTCCTGGCCTTGATTATTTGGAGGTCAGCGTCGATGAAAACCACGGCCAATGGGGAATCTGTCGATTGCCTTGGTAGAACTGCCGAATGGGAGGCCGCGAAGGTGTGGACTTCATGCCTGTCGTAACGCAGGGAGTTTGTCGGTTACCTCAACAAAAACGGCTAAGCTGCGCGTTCGCCGATGGCAGGGGGCTTGGGTTTCGCGCGGTGCGTTGGTAGCATTCTGAGCTATGAACGTTTCACCCATGATGCGCCAATACGAAGACGCCAAAGCCGCTTGCGGTGACGCTATCCTTCTGTTTCGAATGGGCGATTTCTACGAGCTGTTTTTCGAAGACGCGAAAACGGTTGCCCGTGTCCTTGGGCTGACGCTGACCAGTCGGGATAAAGGCGAAAATCCGATCCCCATGGCTGGTTTTCCGTATCATCAGTTGGATGGATATTTGGCCAAGCTGATTCGTCAAGGATTTCGTGTCGCGGTCTGCGAACAAGTCGAAGATCCACGGCAAGCCAAAGGCATCGTAAAACGCGAAGTGCAACGCATCGTCACGGCTGGCACTCTGACCGAAGACACATTACTCGACCCACTGAGCAGTAATCTGCTGGTCGCAGTTTGTCGCGCAGAGGGTGGGAAACGAAAATCCGATCAATCGGCCGCATCCGAGAAAATTGGGATTGCTTGGGTGGAGGTCTCTACCGGGCGATTCGAGGCGGGAGTTTTTCTTCGCAGCAATTTGTTTGATGAGTTGGCTCGGCTGGAACCATCCGAAGTCCTCATCCGCGACGATCAAGATTTGATTCGCAAAACGGAAAGCGAACGATGGACGCTCACGACCCTTCCCGCGTGGCAATTTGGAATCGAAGAGGCGCAACGTGTCTTGTGCGATCATTTTCAAGTGCGCGATTTGGCTGGGTTCGGTTGGGAAGCCGGAGATGAACCGGCACTGGCAGCGGCCGGCGCGGCGATGGCTTACTTGCGAGAAATGCAGAAAGTCGCTCTGACGCACATTAGCCAACTGCTTCCAGCTCGAGCGGGAAGGTACCTCGAATTGGACTCGGCGACACGGCATTCGCTGGAGTTGACTCACACGATTCGCACGGGTGCTCGACAGGGGGCTTTAATCGGAGTCTTGGATCAAACCGTGACTCCGATGGGAGCCCGTCGCATTGCACAATGGTTGGCTGCACCCTTGGTCGATCGCGAGCAAATCGAATCGCGATTAGGAGCAGTCGAAGAATTGATGACGGAGGCTCGACTGCGAGACGGTGTGAGGAATATTCTCAAGGAAGTGTATGACCTCGAGCGACTCCTGGCACGCGTTGCCACGGGTCGAACGTGCCCTCGCGATCTGAAGAACATTGGCCAAACACTGTCGCAGTTGCCGAAATTCAAAGCGCTTCTAGATGTCCGCAAGAGCGGTCGATTATCGCAGCTTCAACAGCGTATCGAGCTGTGCCATGACTTGCGCGTAGCGCTGGATACGGCCCTCGAAGACCATTGTCCGCTGGTGGCTCGCGACGGCGGTTTCATTCGGTCGGGATACAACGAACGCCTCGATGAGTTGCGCGGATTGGCGGCGGGCGGCAAAGAATGGATCGCGCGTTATCAAGCCGAGCAAATCGAGACGACCGGAATTTCCAGCCTCAAAGTCGGTTTCAATTCGGTATTCGGTTACTACCTGGAAGTAACCAACACCCATCGCGAAAAAATACCCACGCATTTTATCCGCAAGCAGACACTAAAGAACGCAGAGCGGTACATCACGCCAGAGCTCAAAGAGTACGAAGAAAAAGTTCTCACCGCCGACGAACAATCCAAACAAGTTGAGCTGGATTTATTTGCGCAGTTGCGCGATGCAACGTATGCCCAAACAGCTAGCCTGCAGCAGACGGCCGCAGTGCTGGCCGAATTGGATGCCTTGGCTGGATTGGCGGATTTGGCAGTCCGCAGGAATTACGTCCGGCCCACGATCGTTGACGAACCGATCATGGAAGTCTACGAAGGTCGCCATCCTGTTCTTGACATGAATATGGCGCAAGGCGAATTCGTTCCCAATGATTCGCTGGTAGGAGGCGAGCACGGTCGCGTGCTGTTGATTACCGGTCCGAATATGGCTGGCAAGAGTACGTACATCCGTCAAGTTGCTTTGCTCACGCTGATGACACAGATGGGCAGTTTCGTGCCGGCCCGAAAAGCGACCATTGGGATTGCCGATCGGATTTTTGCGCGAGTCGGGGCGAGCGATGAATTGTCGCGCGGGCAAAGTACCTTTATGGTTGAGATGGTCGAAACGGCTCGCATACTCAACACAGCAACCAATCGGTCCTTAGTGATCCTCGATGAAATTGGTCGCGGTACGAGCACTTACGATGGATTGTCGTTGGCTTGGGCAATCGTCGAGCATTTGCACGATACGGTTGGAGCGAGAACCCTGTTCGCAACGCATTATCACGAATTGATCGACTTGGAAAAATCCTTGGCCAGCGTGCGCAACCTCAACGTGTCGGTGAAAGAATGGGACGACAACGTTGTCTTCCTCCATCGCATTGTGCGAGGCGGTGCCGACAAGAGTTATGGAATACACGTTGCGAGATTGGCGGGTGTTCCTCGAATCGTGAACGAGCGAGCAAAAGCGATCCTGGCTCAGTTGGAAATTGACCATCTCAACAAATACGGCGAGTCCAAGATTGCTCCTCGTCCTAGGAACTCAGAATCGCCGATCCAACTGACGCTGTTCGAATGGACGGAACATCCACTGCTCGAAAAAATACGAAGCTTGGATACGACGCGGACCACGCCGATCGAGGCGCTGCAAGTGATCGAGCAGTGGCAACGCGAATTGAAATCATGATGCCGCAGGTTTTCTACCGATGAATTGGTAGTAAGGCATTTTAAGCAACGGGAAATACGGGATCTTTCCTTTGCACTCATTCAGCAGGACGGTTTCGAATTTACGTTGCAGGAATGGTACGTGATCCACCGAAGGGAAAACGTTGTCGCTTGCAAACCAAACGGGCCAAAAGGTTCTGGTCAGCCAACCGTGTTTCTTTAGATTTTCGTTCGGGAATTTGCGAGAGACGTAAAAATCTACCACGCCAATCACTCCACCCGGCTTGAGTATTCGCACTGCGTTTTCGAGCGCTGCGAACCAATCGGGAATCATCGTTAGTGAGTAGGAAAATGTTACGACATCGGCTGAACCTTCGGGCGGTTGCCAAGTTGTTGCGTCGGCGTGGGTTGGTTTGACTTGGGTCCATCCGCGTTCGTTAGCACGTTTGGATGCGACGGTGAGGAGCGAACTGGACAGGTCCACGACATAGACGCTTGAGAATTTGCTGATGGGTTCACCGATGAACTCGAGGTTCGCACCCGTGCCGCCACCAAAGTCGACCCACACGCCGGAGTTATCTTGGCCAATTCGCTTATAAACGTCTTCACGGCCTTGCAGCAGTCGCTTGCGGAAATCGTCGTAAGCCTCGGCTTGCCCGCCGTAAAAACTTTCAAGCCGCTGTTCGTGTGTCTTTCCACGTACGGGTCTGAGGACGATGTGGTAGAGGACTTTCAAGTCGCTGAGCAAGCCCATGGCGGGATCCTTCGAAGATGTTTTTTTCAGGCGGATGAATCAACGCGAAAAATCAAGCCGCAGCAAGATTCGTTGCCTCGAAAATCTCGAGACAACGTATTCAAAAAAATGGCGAGTGATTGAAAAGCAGTTTTTTCTTTTCTGCCAATTTACTAAGCGGCCAGATCTGCAATATAGAAACTGCCGTAGGTATGGACGCGATCTTTTTGATGGAGATCCGCAGCCAATTGCTCGTGGAAGGTCAGCAGTTCTGGAAGCTTGCGAGTCTGACCCCCGACACGAACGCTGACGTCATTAATGAAATCCGTCCTCAGTCCACCGCTACGCCAGAGAATTCGAGCGGAGGGCGCGGCGCGTTCGATGATGGCTTGCCATTCTGATTCCAGCAATGGAAAAAATCGATCGCTCAGCCAATCCATGTGATCGAGCAGCACGAACCGTGAAATTTGCCCATCATGCTTCTCAAGGAAACCTTGGACGCTGTCAGTATGAACGCGTACTCGATCGATTAACCCGCCTCGCAGCTTTTGGAAATTTTCCGGTTTGAGATACTCAGGACAACAATCAGGCGTATAGCGGCCGGTGATATAAACTCGCCAAAAGTAATTGTCATGAATCGGCAGTTTTGAAAATACAGCCTCCATGCAGTCTTCGACAAACTGTGCGATTCCGCCCGTGTATTGCCGGTCAATTTGAGCTCGCTGGGCTTTGGGGACACCGAGCATGGTTAATGTCGTGTCGCGTTTCATGGCAAACTGTAGGGTTCGCGTCCAAATCTTGTCGTGGACTTTCGGATAGATTTTTTGTTGCTCTTCGACTGTTTTTGCTGCGAGTAATTGGCTTACGTCTTTTCGTACATGCGCTATTCGATCGATATAGGCATTGATCGCGCGAGCAAAACTTCCTGAAGTTCCTCGGAAGTAAAACGAGCGTTTAGGATTGTCGAAGAACTTGATGTACCGGTCCCAATACTTTTCTGCCCAGGGACTAAGTGAGGGGCGGAGTTTGTCGGTGTAGATGGACTGCACATTGGGCAAGTATCCGTTGCCAAACATTTGAAAAAAATCTTCGTATTCCAGATTGCGAATGCCTGATTTCTTGAGTTCGAGCAATGCGTTTTGTCGAGGGTTCATATCGACTGCATGAACATTTGCCGGACCATTGAGAACGTAGTCAAGAGCATTACATCCTGCCGATGTAATGACCATGACATTGTCTTTTTCGGTTAGCTGCAGCGCGACGCGATCTAACCGAGGGTCTTCCCAGCACGCGTTGTAAACGAGATTGTTGCCGTGAACATAAGAGAAAACTTTACCGCTGATCCAATCGCGTATCGACATGCGTTTACTTTCGTCTCTGGTTGCTAGATTCATTATGCAAGGTCATGGTGTCAATCAAGTTACTTCTTACCGGGGTTAGGCGGATTTGCGGCATTGCCGGGTGCTACTGGTGGAGGTGCTCCGGCCGCAGGGTTTCGGAACTGCCCGCCACCAACGGATACGAGCTGCCCCATTTGCGGCTGCCCTGAATTTTCCGATGACTTGTTCCACGGAAGACCGTAAGCGGCAAAAACGCCCGAGCGCACATCGACGACATACGCCAGCGAGTTGGCCATTCGCGCGTTCGCTCCAGCTTGCTTGGCTACGATTCCACCGGTGACCAGTAGGTACTCGGCATTCTTGCCACCGGGCAATTGGGCAGAAACGTTCGTCGCAAACTTGGCACCGAATGCTCCGGTCCTAGGATAGAACACCCAGCACTGCAGGTCACCGGTGAGGTAATCCAAGAAGAAAATGCCTTCGCTGTCGTCGTCGATTTGTCCAGTTGCTACAGCGAGATTGGAACCGCCGTGCGTCGCTGTTGCATGAAGAATTTCTGGAGGCAAGACCATTTGTCGCTGTGAGCTTTGGTTGCCGAACCAATAGCCAAAACCAGAGGCAGCGAACATGACGAGCGTTAAAAAACTGCCCAGCCAAAATCGCGAGTGGCAAACTAAACAACTGCGTGAGTTCGTCGTGTCAGGAACATCGGATTCCATTTTATTCTCCTCGATCAAAGCCCCAGAACCAGTCAACAAAAGTCGCTGCCCAGCTTTTTTTCGGATTTCCTCTCCGTTTTCAAGCACCCATATCCTAATGATTTCCGCTGGTTTAGCCTACTGCAGTCACGATGGCAAATGACAATTTGGTAGACGTGTGGTAGAAAGTTTGGCTTGCCAAAACAGCTATCCTGCCAACCCCACGATTTGGGTCAGGTTGATCGTCACTCTATTCGCACTATTTTGAGGAGCAATTATGGCAACCAACGGTATTTTGAATCGAAAACTTCGGATGGGACTAGTTGGCGGTGGCCAAGGTTCCTTTATCGGTCGCGTGCATTCTATCGCTGCGTGTTTGGACAATCGTGCGGTTGTCACGGCGGGCGCTTTAAGCAGCGACCCCGTGCGCGCCAAAGCGTCCGCACCCGATTACGACATCGCTACAGAACGAGCTTACGGATCGTATCAAGAAATGTTCGACGTCGAGTCGAAACTCGCTGCCGATAAACGGATCGACTTTGTTAGTGTGACAACGCCCAACCACACGCATTTTGCAATCGCCAAAGCAGCACTTCAAGCGGGTTTTCACGTCGTGTGCGACAAACCCATGACGTTTGACCTCAAGCAAGCCGAAGAGCTACAAAATCTCGTCGAGTCCTCCAATTTGGTCTTTGCCGTAACGCACAATTACACCGGCTATCCCTTGGTGCGTCAGATTCGCGAGATGATCAAGAACGGCGATTTGGGTGAAATACAAGCTTTCCGTGTTTCTTACATTCAAGGTTGGTTGCGAACACGGCTCGAGGAAAGTGACCAGAAACAGGCCGCTTGGCGAACCGATCCCAGCAAGAGCGGCGCGGCGGGATGCTTTGGCGATATTGCAACGCATGCGTACAACTTGGCTCGCTACACGACCGGACTGCTGCCTGCAGAAATCAGTTGCCATTTGAAAACGTTCGAACCGGGCCGCAAACTCGACGATTATGGGACTGCAATCGTTCGAATGGAAAACGGCGGCTTGGGAACTGTCACCGCCAGCCAGATTAGCCATGGCCGCGAGAACGATTTGTTTATTGAAATCGACGGGACACTTGGTGCGATTGCTTGGCGACAAGAAGAACCCAACGTGATGGTGCTTCGTCGGAATGGCCACCCTCATCAACTGTACACGCGCGACCCCAATTCGCCGTTCATGACCTCGTGGGGCAAAGCGGCTTGCCGATTGCCGAGCGGTCACCCCGAAGCATTTTTCGAGGCCTTTGCCAACATCTACGCCGCGACCTATGACTCAATCGTTGCTCGCGCTGAAGGCAAGACTGTCGAGCGAAAAGACACGATTTATCCAAACATCTACGATGGTGTCGAAGGCATGTTCTTTATCCAACAATGCGTCGCAAGCAGTCAGGAAAATGGTGCTTGGCTGCCTGCAAAGCATTCGTCAGCACGCAGTTAGGAAACCGCAAATAATTGGCGTGTATTCCCTGCCGAATGCATGCTGACGAAGATTGCGAACTTGAAAAAGTATGGGTGGGCACAGTCGATTTCGATCGACCCGCCCATTTTTTGTAACCGTAAGATTCTCCCTAATCGTTCGGGTTGAATCGATTGTAGCTGTTAAGAGTTTTGGGTTGTGACGTTTTTCGCGACTGGCTGTTTGCTTTTTTCTTGACAATGACGAATTCCGCAAAAGTTCTCATTGGATGCGCTTGGGGAAGTGAATACATTCAGATAGTTACTTTTCCCACGAGGCCTTTTGCTGTCCGCACATCGGCCCCGAACCTTCATCCAGCAGAACATTCGCGAGTTCCCATGTCCCAACTTCGCCCAACCGCCGATGATGTAGAGCAACTGTTGCTCAACGCCCGTCTCCGCGATGAATTGGAACCTTTCGTCGATGAGTCAGTCGATTTGCTTTCGGGACGTCCGATGCCATTGGACGTCGAAAACGAATTCTTGGCATCCATGTTGGCTTGGGAGAGAGCGCCTGTTTTGCCGATCGGCCAATGGTTCCAACCGGAACTGGTTTTGCCCAAGCCCGAAAAGCTAGATGATCGCGAGCTGACTCGAAAACTTTGGGATACGATTCATCGTTTGTACGGCCAACGCATCGTGCTGGAGTTTACGGACCATTTAAGCGATCGCCAACTCTACTGTTTGATTTATCGCGATATCCTTCCGTCGTTTGAAAAGAAGATCGATCAACCTCGAAATTATCTTCACTGGCATTGTTTGGATGACAGCGATGTCGAAACTTGGTTGACGTACTACGCATCGCCAGATGATCGAGAACAGTGGCAAATGGAAAACAATGGCGAATTGCCCGAATCGATTACTCCCCCATACCCGCGCCAAATGCCCCGTCGACCGAACGGAATGTAAAACCGAAATCCCCGTTTCGATTGGAGTAATTCGTTGCTCACTCGATGAAATCGGCATGCAATCCCCTTGCAAAAGTGAAGTGGAGCAAGGACGCTGGAGATATTCGAATTTCAGACGATTAACTCCCTCACGAGATACGCATGCCTGCCGATTGGTCCGTCACTTCTTGGAAGAATTTTGCCGCTACCCAGCAACCCGTTTACGCTGATCAAACGGCTTTAGCAGAAGTATTAAAACAGCTTAGTACTCTCCCCCCGCTCGTTACGAGTTGGGAAGTTGATCACCTTAAACACGAATTGGCGATCGCACAAGAAGGTAAGGCATGGCTGCTGCAAGGCGGCGATTGCGCAGAATCGTTTGACGACTGCCAGTCGGAGCCGATTGCCAGCAAACTAAAAGTGCTGTTGCAAATGAGTTTGGCAATCCTATTCGGCTCGCGATGCAAAATCGTGCGAGTCGGTCGTATGGCCGGGCAATACGCGAAACCGCGTTCCAGCGATGTCGAGATCCGCGACGGACTGACACTGCCGTGTTATCGCGGTGACTTGATCAATCGATATGAATTTGCAACCGAAGCTCGTCAAGCCAACCCTCAGCTACTCCTTCGAGGTTACGAAAGATCGGCATTGACGCTTAACTTTGTGCGTGCGTTGAGTGAAGGCGGGTTTGCGGACCTGCACCATCCCGAGAACTGGAAATTGCTTTTCGTTTCTGAAACCGAAGGCGCAAAGCGATATCAGCGTTTGGTTGCGGCTTTGATGGATGCGCTTCGGTTGATGGAGACGATCTCGAGCACGGCTTCTTCAGATTTTCGTCGAGTCGACTTTTTTACATCGCACGAAGCTTTACATCTCGATTACGAAACGGCTTTGACCCGCGCGAGCGTTCGTGGCGTTGGTCACTACAATTTGGGCACGCATCTTCCGTGGATCGGCGATCGGACTCGTAAAGTCGACGGCGCGCATGTCGAATACGCTCGCGGAATTCGAAACCCAATCGCAGTCAAAGTCGGCGCGACCATTGGCATTGATGAGTTGCTTGAATTGATCGGCAGACTCAATCCCGAAAACGAGCCGGGGCGTCTTACGCTAATTCATCGGATGGGCCATTCCAAGATCGCTAAATTGCTGCCGCCCATCGTCGAGTCCGTCCACCGGCTTGGCCATCGTGTACTCTGGATTTGCGATCCCATGCATGGAAACACAATTGGCACAGCCGGAGGTCGCAAGACTCGGCAGTTTGATGATATTGTCAGCGAATTACGTTCGGCGTTTCATATACATAAATCGATCGGATCGCGTTTGGGTGGCGTACATTTGGAACTGACCGGCGAAAATGTAACCGAGTGCACCGGCGGATCACGTGGCCTGACCGAAAGCGATCTTGAATCCGACTACCGCTCGATCGTCGATCCACGCCTCAACTACGAACAAGCCATGGAAGTTGCCTTCGCAATCGCTGAAGAACTCGCAAAGGATCCTTAGATTTTAC
>JANMNK010000658.1:0-1529 GCA_031373875.1 Pirellulaceae bacterium
GCGCCTCCGGCGGCTAAACATGAGGACGCTCCTAAACAATTGCGGGAGAGATTTCTTCGTTTAGCCGCGCAGCGCGTTTTATGGCACCTGACACAGCACAATTGGTTATTGCCGCAAGCGCCTCCGGCGGCTAAACATGAGGACGCGCCTCCGGCGGCTAAACATGAGGATAGATGTTCCGGTGGGATAAAGACTTCGGGGCGTGTAGTTTATCTGAAACAAATGCGTCGGCTCAAAATGGAAGAATACGATGAAGTTATCGTTCCTGAAAATATCGATCTCGAACTTGCTCTTGATCGTGACAATCGTTGCCCTCCTGGTAGCTTGGCGACTTGATCATCGGCGATTACTGGTTGAGAACGAAAAGCGGAATGCAGAGGCGACCGCAATCTTTACCAAATATTGGATGGCCACTCGCGGCGGCGGTTCAGCCTTGGCATTTCCAAACCCTCGCAAGACGGCATATCTATTTTCGAATCCTGACGATCGAGCGGAAATGCTTGAGTTGGTCGGCGAACCGTTCTTGATCGGGAGCCCCGCCGTTCCTGATTCAGAGAAAGCGGATCCCGAGAATAAATGACTACTGGTTTTCCATTGGTGGAATGGTCGGCGTCTTGGGCAACAGCGACCATAAAAAGCTATTTGCAAGCCAAGTGCCCGCGAGCGCGATCGTCCAACCGATGGAATGCTTCCAAGGAACCATTCCGTCAAAAATAACGACGAGTCGAGGATGCCATTCAAACTGGTCAGCCCAGGCCCCGAAGCGTGCTAGTGCAAGGATGCAAATGACTCCCAAAGTTGCAGTAACCGCCATCGGCATTCGTAACTGTGCGAGCAACCAGACGCAAAACATTCCGACAGAGCCAAAAATGAACGCTCCTGGAATGTGTGCCAACCACCAAGGCGAAAACGAATTCACTATTGCTCGGTCCAAAAATAGAATACCAGCGACACAGGCTGTAATATTGAGCATCGTATCGACGCCAACTTTTCTTATCACAACATCGTCACGAAGGAGGTTCGGCAACTTCGTACGAATTGGGGAAAACAAGATCGATTGGATGACTAATAGCAGTAACCTCACAACAAGAAAAAACTCGAAAAACACAAAAACAAGGACAATAAATTCCTCGATTAAAAAACCAATCAACTCGGAATTGTAAAACAGAAAACCTTCCAGTCCCGTCTTGAGAGGCGCTTGAATCGGCATGCTATTTGGACGTACCGGTCCACGTGAAAACTGCCAGATCCAGTCGGAGCCAATGGCACTAGCAGTGATTGCACCTGCAAGGCCACAGAGAATCATCATCGCGCCGAGCAAGATACCAATCGGACTACCGAGGGATTTCGTTGAACGGTCGGCAACGAACCATATTTGGCTTACGATGACGCCTATAATGATCACGCCTCCGAAAGTCAGTAGAGCATCCGCGAGGATGTTGACCGAGAATGCCCAGCCAAGTGCAGCCAAAATCACGCAATTCAAAATCGCCACGCCTACGATCGCGATAAGTCGAATGGCAAAGGAG
>JANMNK010000661.1:0-2120 GCA_031373875.1 Pirellulaceae bacterium
GTTTTCTCATCGGCTGTCGATTGGGAATTGCTTTTCACAATTCGAATAGAGTTCGACTCCGCCAAACGGGCCAAAGTCTTCTGACTCAGTTCCGAATTGGCTTCATCGCACAACGCTATAGGAACGCTCTTGGCTGACGACACTCGCGATCGGTCACCCAGAATGAGCGCAAAAATGCTAAAGAAAATAACTGGAACTACAAAGGTTAGCAGCAGTTCGGCTTTGTTGTGCCATAGACGCAACGAGCTTATCCAAAATATTGTTCCGATCATTCTCGCAGCTTGCTTCCTGTCAACTGAAGAAATACATCGTGTAAATTCGGAGCCCGTACATCGATGTCCATGACTTTGCCGCCTGCGATGCGAATTTGCCGAAGGAGATCGGGCAGTTCTCGATCGATGTCGTTAATCGAAGCTTGATAGCGTTTTGAATGCTGGTCCCACGAAACACCGTTTGGCAAGGATCGCAGCGATCCGTGAATATCCAGTTTTACGGCGTGCAATCCGCTTTCGGTTCGCTGGATCAAGTTTTTCATGCTGCCATCGGCGAGAATCTTTCCGCGATCCAAGATAATGATCCGATCACTTCGGGTCTCGGCTTCTTCAAGCTGATGGGTTGTCAGCAACACGCTAGTCCCTTCGGCTTGCAATTGGTCGATCATTTGGTAGATCCGTTGCCGACTTTGCGGGTCAACGCCTACGGTAGGCTCGTCAAGCAACAGAACGCGCGGTGCATGCAGGACGCCACAAGCGATATTCACGCGGCGTTTCATCCCACCAGAAAATGTCTTGACCAAGCTATGTTGGCGATCGGTCAAACCAATCCATTCGAGCGCCCATTCAATTCGACCGAGCAGCGAGGAACCGCGAAGACCATGCAGTCGACCAAACGCTTGCAAATTTTCGCGTGCTGTTAAATCCGAGTAGATCGCCAACTCTTGTGGTATGAAACCAATATTCTGTACTGCTTCGGGGTTCTGATTTGAAAGGCCGCAAACTTTGATTGACCCTTGGTCCAGTCGCACTCGACCGCAAATCGCGCGAATCAAGGTAGTCTTTCCAGCACCGTTCGGGCCCAGCAACGCCAATTGTTGCCCCGTTCGTAAGCTGAACGAAACTCCCCGCAGCGCATCAAGCGAACGATATCGCTTGGCAGCCTCGACTACCTCGATGACGAATTGATAAGCCGTATCCATACTTTGCTTTCAATCATTATTTCACAACGTCACTCGCTCGTCTCTACTCATTCCTTGAGTATCCATTCGAACGAAACCTCACAACCAAGAAGTCTGCAATCAAAGCGATTTTGCAGACTCCGATCCGCCATGTTAAGTCGCCGGATTCTAGCACCATCCCGTCCCCAATAACATTGCAGTCTTAGCCAATTAGCCATCAACAAAGATTGCAAGCATTACGCTGACCGGAATCAGCTGTGTGAGGATACCACAAGAGTATTCTCAACAACGAGAATTGATCACTCCAAGAATTTCCACGCGATTTCTATCGTCCTGAATTTTGCGTTTGGGATTTTGCGGGCGCGGCAACCGTTCAAATCGGCACTTCACATTCGAACGATTTTATCTAGAACGAGCACTTGCGCCTGACTTAAAGATTCAAGTACTCCAGCGTGACTTTTGCCGCATGCCAACAGGCTGACAATCGGTTGGCCAGCTTGGAGTATTGCTCCAACCGGCGGAATGTCTGCAATGAAACTTTCTTGCCCTGAGGGCAGAGTAAAGCCGTTTCTTGCAGCGAACAACCAATCTGATGAAGCTTGGCTGATAACCAGATCATGCGGCGCGTACAGGATAGCTTTGCCCCAAGTTTCTTTGCCGGTCGCTCGGTCAAACGACGCCGGAAACATTTCTGACACGGGATATTTTGAGTTGGCCAAAACCGGATCGCAGGCGGCGAGATGCATGGTGGCTAAATTTCGATGGAGGGAGCGTTCGATGACTTCAAAGCTTGCCGTCCAACGCGGATTGAATTCAAGCAACCAAAGCTTTCCATCGTTATCCAGCACCAAATCCGCTTGCAGCAATCCGCGATAATTCGTTTCTTGGCGAACGAGTTGGCCAAGCCCAACAAGCATCACGGGTGATACCGGCGGAGCGCTCGTGG
>JANMNK010000677.1:0-2447 GCA_031373875.1 Pirellulaceae bacterium
CACCAACCTTTGAATCCGTGCCGAGTTCAGTTTTCCAAAGAATTCTCGGGCTGTTGTTTTGGTAAAACCGACAGTAAAGATCTCCATTCGTCTTGCTCCAGTTCGCCGAAAAGCATTTTCTGTTGGGCTGCAGGTTCCACTTGTTCATACGTTTGTAGTTTGCCATCATCGCGAATGTGCAACACGGGCATTCCGCGTTGTCGCAAGACGCGCGCTACCAGCCGATGCCGATGACAAACCAAAGGATCTTCCTCGCTGCACATCATCGCGACGCGATACGATTGGACGCCTTGTTCGATTCGAGCGACGCCCTTGAGAAAAAAATCCGCTTCGGCAACCCGATGGTAGAGTACGTGACCTTGCGCATCGTAATACTCGTCACCTACCGGTCGGCCACCTAGTTGATCTCCCATGAAAAGGTAACGCACACCGCATCCAGGTAATGCGACCTGCAACGATTCACGGTTAAAGTGCGGCGTATACCGGGAAAATGGTTGCGACCGAACGTCCGCGAGAACATCGATATCATGCAACTTAAGGAGCTCAAAAAAGTGCTCCTCGGAGTGATTTGAGTGGCCGATAGTATATAGTGATGCTGATTCTGGCATGTCTAAAATCGAATGGTATGATCCAAACAAATTGCCAAAGTCGGACTTGGCAAAAAGCGCCGTTTGCCTACCGCATTCTTTTGGCGTATTAAACTTTTAAAATTCTAGAACTGTGATCCTTGGATATGTCGTTAGACAATCACCATCTTACTGCATTGGCCCAAGTATTGAAAACCTACTGGGGTTACGACGGTTTTCTGCCGTTGCAAGCCGAGTCGATGGCCAGCGTCATGGCGGGCCAAGATTCCTTGACCGTTTTGCCTACTGGCGGCGGCAAGTCTCTATGTTATCAAGCTCCGGCGGTTTCCGGAAACGGGCTGGTGATTGTTGTTTCACCTTTAGTAGCCCTCATGAAAGATCAGGTGGATGCATTGCGTGAATGTGGCATCGCCGCCGAAGCGATCCATAGCAATGTCTCTGCCGACAACAAACGCAGAATTGCGGACTCAATCACCAAGCGAGAAACGAAGCTCCTGTACATGGCTCCGGAGACGTTGCTTAAGCCGACCACGCTCGATTTTCTAGCCAAGCAGGAACTGAACTTTTTCGCCATCGACGAAGCGCACTGCATCAGCGCGTGGGGTCATGACTTTCGACCCGAATATCGCGAGCTGTCTATCCTAAGGCAGCGATTTCCCGAAACGCCCATCCACGCATTCACGGCGACCGCAAATCCTCACGTGCGGACGGAGATCACCGAAGCGCTTGCCATGCGTAATCCCCGTATTCTGGTCGGCGAATTTTTTCGTTCGAATTTGTTTTACCACGTCGTAAGAAAATCGAATCCGATCAACCAAATCGCTTCGGTCCTCGAGCGTCATCCCAACGAGTCCGGTTTGATTTACTGTATTAGTCGCGACGAAACCGAATCATTGGCGGAGGAAATTAAAAAGCTCGGTTTCACGTGCGTGGCGTATCACGCAGGATTGCCCGACGCGGAACGGACACGACGCCAAGAAGCGTTTATCAACGACGAAGTTCAAATCGTGGTTGCGACGATTGCTTTTGGAATGGGCATCGACAAGTCCGATGTTCGGTTCGTCATTCATTCCGGAATGCCCAAGTCGATTGCAAATTACCAGCAAGAATCAGGACGTGCGGGCCGAGACGGTTTGGAATCCGAATGTTGGCTGTTATACTCGCCCGGCGACATGATGGTATGGCGTCGAATCATCGAAAACTCCCCGGCCTCGGCTCGTGGTGCTGGCGAAAAGACACTAGACGATATTCATTCGTTCTGCGTCTCGACCAAGTGCCGGCATCAGGGATTGACGGAACACTTTGGTCAAGCGTGGACTCGCCAACGGTGCGACGCCTGCGACGTTTGCCTTGGCCGATTCGAACAAGTTGCCGACCCGCTCACTTTGGGCCAGAAAATCCTCTCTTGCGTTGTTCGCGTCAAAGAGAATTTTGGGGCAACGTATATTGCCAAAGTCCTCGCCGGATCCAAGTCCGCCGATATTTCGAATAGAAATCATGACCAACTGTCGACTTATGGATTGCTTAAAGAATACCGACCCTCCGACATACGCGACTGGATCGAGCAATTGCTGGCCCAAAGCTTTTTGCAACGCGTTGGTGAATACAATGTCCTTCGTCTAACCGACTCGGGTCGTGAGTTATTGCGTGGCAAGGTTGCTCCGACCCTTTCCCGAGCCGCCGAACAAAAGACAAAAGGGACTCGGTTGTCGGTTGTCGACTCTTGGGAAGCAGTCGATAAGTCGCTCTTCGAAAAGCTTCGTGTCTGGCGACGACAGGCCGCCCTCGAACGCGCTGTTCCCTCGTATGTCATTTGCGGCGACGTGACACTTCGCGATCTGGCCCGACGTCGCCCTACCG
>JANMNK010000685.1:0-9017 GCA_031373875.1 Pirellulaceae bacterium
CAAGAGCAAATTGCATTACTGGGCGTCAACAATGTGATCGTGCGAAGCGTTAAGCCCGCAGTCGATGCGCCCATCAATTTCCGTTCGTTCATTCAAGACTATGGACTTAAGTACGACGACCTACGAAGAATTCAAGACACGCTGCCATCCGTTGTACGCGTTACGCCGCTGCGCGAGTTCGTTCATGAAGCCCGCTATAACGACGCGACGATCGATGCGAGAATCGTCGGAGTAGATCCGAGTTACTTCGAAGTAAACAAACTGCAACTTGCTCGTGGGCGTTTTCTTGATCCGTCGGATATAAAATCGCGCCGCAACGTTTGCGTGATAGGCGAAACGGTCGCTACGCAAATTTATCGCGGCGAGTCGGCTTTGGGCAAAGCCGTTCAAGTCAACGGTAAGGATTTTTTTCGCGTAGTTGGTGTCTTGATGTATCGGACTCCTTCGGCTGGAATCGGTTCCAGTTTGTCTGCTCAAGACCTTAACCAGGATATCATTATTCCTCTGTCAACCGACCGCAGCCGCATTGGTGATGTTCTCGTGAAGCGGCAACAAGGAAGTTTTTCACGGCAGCGATTAGAGCTGAGCCAGATTACTGTTGAGGTCAAGGATCGCTATCAAGTTAAAGCGACCGCGAGTGCATTGGACGGATTGTTGGCAAAGTATCATCCCAACAAAGACTACGCGATTACGGTTCCTCTGGATCTCATCGAGCAAGCTCAAGCGACCCAGCGCATTTTCAATTTCGTGTTAGGCGCGACTGCTGCGATCTCGCTTTTGGTCGGCGGGATTGGAATCATGAACATCATGCTCGCAAGTGTCAGCGAACGAACGCGCGAAATCGGAGTTCGGCGGGCTTTAGGTGCCAAGCAACGCGATATTGTCATTCAGTTCCTGGTCGAGACAGCTTTCCTATCTCTTGTAGGAACCATCATCGGACTCGTGCTGGGCGTCATGGCTCCTCCATTGGTCTCGTATTTCTCGGGAATGAACACGGTCGTCTCCACTTGGTCGTTATTCGTCGCCGCAGCAGTTTCGATCGTCGTCGGTATCACGTCCGGCATCTATCCGGCCCGACAAGCCGCCAAACTAGACCCAATCGAAGCCCTTCGTCACAGCTAAGATTTGATGGGCGATTTGCCCGCACTTTACGAACCGTCAAGCGGCTCATGTTCGCTCTAACGGACGCTGCGTCGGGGTTGTAAGACGGGCAAAAAGAACTAGCCTGCTTGTGAGCCAGCTAATTTGACTGGTCGCTATGACAGTTTTTCGCCAGAAAAAGGACCACAAATCGAAAATAATCTTGTCGTCGTCCTGAGTTTGGCTTAACAAATCGATACCCTGTATGGCTTGCGACTGCAACGCTGGCATGGTTTCGCCGGTGTTCCCAGGACATCAAAGAAGGCTCGGCCAGTCGGAATTTGGATTTTGCGATTTTTTGGAGAGATTAGAAGCTTGATACTAGAACTTTTGGCGGAAGCAAACTTTTCGGCGATCTTTACGAGGGAAGCGATCTTCGTCGTGCTGAGTTTAGTCCTTATCGAAGGACTTCTTTCGGTGGATAATGCATTGGCCATCGCGGCCTTGGCGTCCCACCTTGAGCCAAAGCAGCGCAAGATCGCCATGACCATCGGATACGCCGGGGCTTACGGATTTCGCCTGATTGCTTTGTCGATCGCGTCGTACATTATTAACAACCATTGGCTGATGATAGCTGGGGCCTCTTATCTGATTTGGTTGATGTGCGATCATTTCGATGAAGATGAAGAGAAATTCGAGCATCCAGGAGAGCCATCGCGACACACGCACCCTTTTGGTCGAACGATTGCGATGATTGCGTTCTTGGATTTGAGTCTAAGTTTGGACAACGTCGTCGCGGCGATCGCGTTTGCCCGAGACAACATTTGGTTTGTGTACTTGGGCGTGACGATTGGGATCATCACGCTGTGGCTTGTTGCAGGATACTGTATCAAGTTGCTCGCCAAGCATCCTTGGCTGGAGCACACAGCATTCCTATTGGTGGGTTTTGTCGGTGCACTTTTGTGTTTTGAACTGTACTGGGACCAAATGGTTCGTCGGGACGTGGACCTTTTTGGCATTTCGATCATTCACGGCGAGGACGGACACTATCACATCCAGAAAGTTGCCAAGTTCGGTGGCATTCTGACAATCATGTTGGGGCATTTGATTTACGAAAAAGTTCCCGGAGTTAAACCCGTTTTCCGGCCGTTGTTTGCGGTGATAGAATACTTTTTCGCGATGGTCGCGCGAATTGTCGCATTCCTATTTGGAATTATTACCTTTCCAATTCGGGCGATTTATCGCATGATACGACCAGCACCGGTTGCGTAGCTTGATCGACTCGTCGTTGCAGTTTTCTTCGATTCTCGGATACCGATGTTTGGCCAATTGGAAAACGCCGTTTCGCGTCGAGGTTAGCAGTGAATGCATCGGATGTGATCAAGGCAACGGTTTCGCTTGAGGATTTTGAAAAGCTCGACATTCGCGTCGGACGAATTATTCAGGTTCAGCCCTTCCCCGAAGGCAAATATTCGACCCATGTCCTGCTGCTCGATTTCGGACCTGAAATTGGCACAAAGAAATCGCTTGCCAAGCTTTCCCCAAATTACGATTGCGAAATTGTTGGCCGCCAAGTCCTCTGCGTCGTCAAATTCCCACCCAGGCAAATTGGCAAACACAAGTCAGAGGTTCTAACGCTTGGCGTTCCGGATCAAGCGGGCAACGTCGTGCTAATCCAACCGCAGACCGACGTTCCCTTGGGCGCCCGCATTTATTGAAGCCGATGGGGGTCCATGCAACGGAAGTCGCAATCTGCTTGTCTAGTTGACGACACAAAATGTTGACGTAACTGCACGGGCATGGTGTACTACGAATATGAGTGAGCAACAGGTAGAACGTGCTTTATTTAGTGGCAGGTTGATGGAAAAACAACATAGACTTCAATGGAGGTCGCTCGTCTTTCGCTGGCGAACGCTAATCGTCCTACCTCTGATCGCATTTTTGGTGCAATTAAACTTTCCAACCAAATACGAACTGTTAGTAGGCACTGGGTTCATGGGCATGCCCGCAACAAGTTCTACTACACTCACAGTCGATGTTTCATGTCGTGCTGCAGGTTTTCCCAAAACATATTTCTACTCGATTCAAGACTCTAATTCAGATCGTCCAACAGCAACTTGGTTTTCGCCTTGGGTCTTAATATCGGATGTCGCGCTCAGTTTGCTTGTCGTCGTCATACTGCTTGTTCGTTACATGTCGCGTGTTTCTGGGCGTCGAATTCAAATCGGACTTGCTGATATCTGCGCACTAACGCTGTGCGTTGCGATGATTGTAGCTTGGCTGAATGAACGGAAAGTGCTCTCCAATCACCCAGCGGTCTCCATGACGAAGTCACCAACGTTTGTCCTTTCTAAAAGTCGAGTTTGGCAAGCAACACAACTATTTACCTCGTTTGTGGCGGCGGAAAGTAGATTTAATCTTTTCCATGTCGTCGGCGACGTGGAAATGGAACAGCCTACGGCAAATAGTTTGGTTGGAACACTGTCAAACCCGCTAATTGAACGCATCGCGATCAGTGACGCTCCTCGGGCAGATCGACCGTTGCACTCGGTAGAACGACCTCAGAGTGCATCAAAAAAAACGGACCCTTTGAAAGCAAATCCACTCAGTGGATTGACTCGCGTCAAGCACCGTTTACCGATGTTGCGCGTTGTTGAACTGGATCTATGCGACGTAGATGCACAAATTCTTGAGTGGATAAAGTCGAAAAACAACTTGGAGATCTTGTCGATTAGAAATAGCAACATTGGAGAAATCTCGGCCGATTTCTTCTCAAGCTTGCCAAACCTCAAAGTAGTCGATCTACGAAACTCGGTTTTCGACGAAGGAACAATTTTACGCTTCGCTGATTGTCCAAGGCTAGAGAAATTAGTAATTGACGTTGATTCGTTTACAAATGATGTTGCTGATTCGCTTGCCAGTCACCCGGGATTGAAAGACATCGAACTGTCTGGTGCAACAAAAGACTTTCAAATCGATTTGCACGATCTTCCAAAGCTGGAGCGATTGTCGATTCCTTTTTTTTGCGAAAAACGCTCTGTAATTTTGCGTAATTTGAGGGAACTGACGAATGTCGGTTATTTCGAAAATGACGTACTGAAGAGGAACCCATGGATTCAGCCATTTTTGGGAAGAATCGGGGGAACTCCGATCGAGGGCCTGATTTTGCATAATTCGACGATCGCCAATTGCCCCAAACTCCGTTTTTCTTTCTCTCTCGACTTTCGCGACAGCAACCAGCACTCGATCGACGCCCTTCACTCAGACGACAGTATTCAGGCATTGTTCGACGAAGCTTTTGATCCCAATAAGGGGTCTAATGTTAGTCAACGAGACAAGGAGCTGACCGACAAGAATTTCGACCGATTTCTATCGGGACTGCCACCGATTGTAGAGGGTGGTAGGTTGAGTGTTCATTCAAACATTCCGTCCGCAATCTTGGCGAAGATACCGTGTGGACTCCAACGAATCGTACTGGGCGAAGGGGATTTATATAATCGGCATTTGTACGAAGATGTTGATGGTCAAATTGATCCCATGCACATTCAAAAACTGCCTCTAGATGTTCTTCAAGACACTCAACTGCGCAGTTGTGAGGAGTTCTCAACGTCATTTGTTTTATCCGCTGACGATATCGAACGATGTTTCAGAGTTATGCCCAATCTTCGAATTTTCAGTGCGAGATGGAAAGATTGTACCGACTTGGTTATTCGCGACCATTTAAAAATAAAACAAATGACAATTGAGCCCGAACACAGTACTCCATTGGATGGTCCGCTCAAGCAACTCAGGGTTATGAATTGCCCGATGCTTGAACAGTGTCAGGTCTGGTCGGATGACGTTGGCTTTATTGGGTTGTACAATTTGCCTCGCCTGCAATCGATCAATTCGAACGGAACGGCGATTCGGGAAATACGTGGCCTTTCGTCACTGATAAATTTCTACGCGGACTCGAGTCTGTTTTGCGGTGATCTTCGCAGCTCTCTTAAGGCAAGTTCTCAGTTGAGCCAACTTGACGTTTACGGCCATTTTGGCTTTGCCGATCTAAAGGGATGCATTGACGACCATCGGGATTCATTGCGTTGGGTCGCCTTGCGGTCAAGAGAAATCGAATCCGAGATGATCGACTTTATCAAAGCAAATGCGGCTATCCCCTGGACTGTGGAAGACTGTACTATCCACGTCGATCATTTTCTTGAACTCCTCGCATTCGAAACTGGTCCAGCGATTCATTTATGTAGGCCATCTCTCATTGGGCCTAGCGTTAAAATCGAAGAAGAGAAAATTCCTGTTGAGCAAACTCGCCTTATACGTTTGCAGCTTGACGGTGCTAAGCTCGACGACGCCAGCGCCCGTTGGCTAGCGCAGCATGCAAGGACGAATCACTTGGAATTAATGGGCGCGGACTGCAAAGCCGAATTACTGCTACCCGTACTTCTTCAAGACGATAAGGCGACTTTGGAATGGAGTGATACACGCTCGTTGACCCTTTCCACCAATTTGTTTTCAACCGAGTTCATCGAGGCCTTAAATGCGTTTCCGAATCGCATATTCATTTACACGGACTCGCAGACGACCCCTGAGCACATGGCGAAAATAGCTTCACGGCATATCGTGAAATCGATCCAAGACTACCAAATACTAGGGCTAGTTGGTGGGCAATAGGAAATTCCATTGGCTGTGAAAAAGAACGTGCCCCCTATTGCCAATTTAGGGGGATGTGGCCATCCTGTTAGCTATTCACATGGTCGCCCTATGTAACGGCGATGGTTTTTTTGCGATTGGAGGCGCACCGAAATGGTTGACGTTCAACTGCCCGACGGAACTGTTGTTTCTCATCCCGATACAATCACCCCGATACAAGTTTCCGAAGCGATCGGAAGTCGTTTAGCGAAAGCAGTCGTTGCCGCGAAAATTGGCGACCGGATTGTCGATGCGACGCGTCCAATTCGGGACTTTACCCAAGACCAGCTTGTCCCGCTCAAACTTTTGACGGACCGCGACCCCGAAGCGCTTGGTGTCCTCCGTCATAGCTGCGCGCACGTGATGGCTCGCGCGATCATGCGACTGTTCCCCGGGGTGTCGCTGGCATTCGGACCGACGATCGCAACCGGCTTTTACTATGATTTTGATTTGCCGCGAAAACTGAACGAGACAGATTTCGAAGCGATCGAAGCGGAGATGGCCAAGATTGTCGAAAAGGCCGAGCCATTCGAGCAATTTTCTCTGGGACGCGACGAAGCTGTCAAATTATGTTCGGATCTCAAGCAGAGCTTAAAAGTCGAGCATATCGAAACTGGTTTGGCTTCGCATGAGCAGCTTGGATTTTACCGACAAGGTGAATTCGTCGATTTGTGCCGTGGCCCACACATTCCCGACGCGGGACGCATCAAAGCTTTCAAAGTTCTGAGTGTCGCAGGAGCTTACTGGAAAGGCGACGCGAGCGGCCGACAGTTGCAGCGAGTCTACGGCACTGCGTATTTTAATGCCAAGGACCTGCAAGCTTACATTGATCAGCTTGAAGAAGCTCGTCGGCGCGATCATCGCGTGTTGGGCAAGCGACTGGGCTTGTTCCATATTACTCCCGAAGTTGGACAAGGTCTCTGTCTTTGGCTGCCCAAGGGAGCGAGGATTCGAGGTTTGCTGGAGGATTTCTTGCGATCCGAATTGCTACGCCGTGGTTACCAACCGGTCTACAGCCCGCACATGGCTCGCGTCGAATTGTATGAGACCAGCGGACACTTTCCGTATTATCGCGACAGCCAGTTCCCGCCACTGTTTGCTTCCGAAGCTGGCGCGCTGCTGGACGCTTGGATTCAACGACTCGAAAAACCTGGATCGCTGACTCCGGCTGCGGAATCGACGTAGCTTGATGCAGCAAGGGTTTTGAATTGTGAGCTGAAGGACTACAAAGCTGAGTCGCCGGTCGAAGATCGCATCCGCGTCTTGAAGACATGGCAATCGCAGCACGAGCGATACCTCGTCAAGCCTATGAACTGTCCCCATCATGCGCAAATTTTCAAGTCGCAGCCTCGCTCCTACAAACAATTGCCTTTGCGGCTTTTTGAGTTTGGCAGTGTTTACCGATTTGAACAAACCGGCGAACTTAACGGCATGCTGCGAGTGCGCGGATTAACCCAAGACGACGCGCATATTTTCTGCACCGCCGAGCAAGTCGAAGAGGAATTTCGGTCGACGATTGATCTGACACGATTTGTGCTGAAGAGCGTGGGATTGGAAGATTACCGCGTCCAGTTGTCTCTGCGCGATCCGAAGAGCGACAAGTATGTCGGCAGCGAAGAGAATTGGGTGAAGGCGGAATCGGCGCTTCGAAAAGTACTCGATGATTCGGGGCTCGAATACCAAGCGGCCGAAGGTGAGGCCGCTTTTTATGGCCCGAAAGCCGACTTCATGGTCCGCGATTGCATCGGCCGCCAGTGGCAATTGGGTACCGTGCAATTGGACTACAATTTGCCCGAACGATTCCAACTGGAATACATCGGAGCAGACAACAAAGCTCATCGTCCAGTCATGATTCACCGTGCGCCGTTCGGTTCGATGGAGCGATTTGTTGGGGTGCTAATCGAGCATTTCGCCGGCGCTTTCCCGCTTTGGCTGGCTCCCGAGCAAATTCGCATTTTACCGCTTAGCGAAAAATCCAATGACTACGGCGTAGAAGTCGAACGGCGATTGTCGGCTCTTGGCTTCCGCGTGACGACGGATTTGCGTGGTGCGAAAGTGCAAGCGAAGATTCGCGACGCACAGATGGATTTGATTCCCTACATGGCGGTTGTTGGTCCGAAAGAATCTGAGACCAATTCAATTTCTCTTCGCGATCGTATCGAAGGCGATTTAGGATCCAAGTCACTGGATGATGCCATCAGTTACTTAACTGCTGAAGTAACCGAACGACGAATCCGCCACGTCGCGAAATCCGACTTTAATGCGGAGCCCGAAATCAGCGACGCCGCGAACGAGTACTGAATCAACTGGAACATCTCTCATTTGGTCCATTGCAAGAACTATAGCGGCCCTCGTTCAATTGTTTTGAACGTCCAAGAGCAACCAAAGAACTTAGAAACGGGACGGAACGCTGATGGAATGCACCTTCGATGTCGACGTGACCATGAACTAATCGAGATCCAAGCTTTTTGCGCTGAGTTACTGTGTTAAAGATCCATGCATAAGTATTCCTCAAACTGTTTGCAGTCCTGGCCAGCGGCTGGCGCGTTGCCTATGGAAGGCGATAGGTGAAACGTGATGAACGAGGTCACAGAGATCTTTGATGCTTTACGAAAAAATGATTTTGAGACTGCAATCCCTCGAGCTCAAAAGCTCCAGCAGAAGCACTGCCGGAGATTGCTTTGTTGCTGGACGAGGCCAAGGATTCGCGTGACCGGCAACTTTGGTACACAATACTGACTAAAGTGGCCATTTCTTCGCGTTCCACGGCAATCGGCAACTATGCTGCTAAGCGAGTCGAACTTGAGAGCGAGCAGAAACTTAAGATTAAAGCTCTTGAAAACGTCATGTGGACAAACGGAGTTGAAGATTGCAGCAGCGTGCTATCGGTGTTGGATCACGAGAATCGCGATGTCTAGCGAGCCGCAATCGAAGCCCTTGGCGGATGCGTTGGAGACAAAGCAGAAAAGGCCTTGCTCGATGTTCTCGTACATGCAGACAAGCCGGGAATTGCGCAACTTGCAGCCGTCGGTTTGGCGCGGATGTGTAGTCAAAACATCGGCGAAGGCATTCGAGATGCGTTTTCCAAACTTCCTCGTAATAAAGGTAACGAAACAACGCTTGCATCTCTCGTCTTTGCATGCCTTCGCAATCCGTCACCAATGTTGACGGAAATTGTGAGGCGGGAGCTTGAGTCGACACGACTTTGGATGCTTGGTTGGTCATGCCTCAACTATTTGGTCGTAGCTGGCGAT
>JANMNK010000692.1:0-2444 GCA_031373875.1 Pirellulaceae bacterium
ACTCCTTTATGTATGATGACGAAACCGTATTGATCCCGTTTGCACTTTCTTGAAAAGCACCACGATGGAACCCAGGCCGAATTTTTTTGTATGTCTCGCGGCGATGACATGCATGGTTCTTGTCACTAGTTGTTTGCCAAGCGTCGCTACGGCCCAAGTCGAAAGATACGAATTGGGAAAACGAGTTCAGCGATTTGAAACAGCGTGGCAATCCGCCGACGCTCCATCGCGTGCTCGCTGTGTCAAACCAATTTCCGCCGCCGTTCAGAGCTTCTTTGCGTTGCAACTGAATAAGGCGGGAGAGCTTATTGACCAAGCCTTCTGCGAAGTGGGTGGTTTTAGCATGCCGTCCGATTTTCGAAAATGGGCGTTGGCTCATTATCTGCAATGCGATCCGGTTCTGAGCGATGAGAACGCGGAAACGATACAGCTTCAACTGCTTTCATTTTACGAAGTCGCTGCCCCGTCGCCAAACGATACTGTGGTGCGACTGAGTCTGCGGGATACTGGTGGTAAAGAAATTTCCGCACTCGAAGTCGAGCTGCCCAAGTTGATCGCTTCGCATTCTTGGAATTTGAATCAACTTGGCGAAGGAGATTATACCGTTCACGCGGAACTGGTCGCTGGTGACCAGCGTTTCGCTTTGCCCGATTCGCGAATCTCTCGAATCCATGACGTAGAGCAACGGATAAAGAACATCGATGCCGCCACGGATGATAAAAATTCGCTGGGCTCGCCGACGGTTCGAGCATCCTTGCGGAGCTGGAGTGTGATGTTCCGAACCGTATTTTCAAAAAACAAACAAGAGACCGACTATCCGTTGTATCAATGGATGACTTTGGCAGAAAAGTTCATCGCAGATCCATCGAACGCACCCGCTGAAATTCGGAACTTGGCAAGTAACTCCGATGTTTGGCTGACTCTTTCCGAAAGTGGAAAGAATCTCCCTATCCGCGTCCGTGCTCCCCAGTCCCAAAACGGAAAAATGCCCGTATTGATTGCCTTTCACGGAGCTGGTGGTAGCGAAAATTTGTTCTTCGAAGCCTATGGTGCAGGTCGTACCATCGAGCTGGCCACGCAGCGAGGCTGGTTGGTTGTCGCTCCACGGCAAGGACTACTGGGCATGGGCCTCAACACCGAAAGCATACTGGATGGACTAGATGATTTTTTCGAAATCGATCGCTCGCGAGTGTTGTTGCTTGGTCACTCCATGGGTGCGGCACAAGTGATTCAGCAAGTCGCGGCATCCCCGAACTTACCTGCGGCGGCCGTAGCGATTGGCGGTGGCCGTCGAATTGCTGCGCCCGATGGCGCAGGTAATTTCCCGTGGTTCGTAGCCGCAGGCCAATACGATTTTGGAAGGCCCGGTGCCAAAGCTCTGGCAGACAGCCTCGAGAAAGCTGGTAAGAATGTAGTCTACCGCGACTACGCTGACATTGAGCATTTGGTCATCGTTCAAGCGGCGTTGGACGACGTTTTTTCATTCTTCGACTCGATCGTCCAAGCGAAGGATAAATAGCCCGAACGCTCCCAAAACATTGCTAGCGTTGGCACTTTTGTATAGCCAGCTTTCTTGTATCCACCGATTCGCGACTTTCTCATTAGCAAAGCTGCGTTGCGACCGTTAAACGCCTGATTCCGACCTAGACCTATCGAGCTAATTCGCGGTAAAACCCGCATGTTCGTTCGACGCGCACGCGGACGATTGCTGCCCGTGCGAGACGAGTTTCCTATTCGGTGTGGGCTTTCTCCGTAGGTTGGAAATCAAGCAAATATGTCAGCACAATTGGAGGAAAGGATTCGCCAAGTTGCCATCGTGCTTTCCTCAGTGGACTCACGCACTGCACAAGAGTTGCTTTCCGAGCTACCGCCTGAACATGCCCGTTTGGTACGTCGCGCGCATGCCACGCTGGGACATATTTCCGAAAGCGAACGTCGCGAGGCCTTGAGCTCGTTGAAGAGTCGTGTGACGGATCGCATCGTTTCTGCATCATCCCCCGCCACTGTTTCCTTTCAAAGTAATCTTTCCTCGGCTGATCACGCCCGAGATACGTCCGACAGTTCTCGCTACCAAAGCCAACTCGCAAGGCCGGATGCTGGCGACGTTGACTTGAACGCAATCGCGATGGAATTCTTGAGAGACGATCTGGATGGTGAAGA
This sequence comes from Pirellulaceae bacterium, assembly GCA_031373875.1. Lineage (GTDB taxonomy): Bacteria > Planctomycetota > Planctomycetia > Pirellulales > Pirellulaceae > JANMGV01. Next base: position 2,161 of record JANMNK010000692.1, read on the forward strand.
GCCCGGCGAGGAAGTTACAAAAAGCGAAGCCACTTCAACGAACACCTCTTCTGCCACTACCAGTTCCCCTAGCGGTTCCATCGGAGAACTAATTGTCGCGTTGGATTCGTGTGATATCAAGAATCTTTTCGGCCGGGAACAGGCTGCGGTAATCGCAATATTGGTACAGCAAGTCGATGATGTTGCAGCAGCGAAAATCCTCCAGGCGTTACCTCAACCGTTGGCGGTCAGCGCTTTGGCTCAGTTGCCGCATGTGAGTTCGGTAAGAACGGAGGTCATTGACG
>JANMNK010000727.1:0-13689 GCA_031373875.1 Pirellulaceae bacterium
CATCGACATAAGATTCCAAATTGGCCATCGCTCTTGCATCAAGCCGACCAACATTCATCAGTACAATCGCCGAGTACTTTTCAAGCTCACTTGGCTGACAGTCTCGCAAGAATGAAACATCTTCGCGGGGCACCAAGAACCCTGTCTTGGCAGATGAGCCGGGATTCAAAACGCTTTCGAGATAGAACGCCGTTCTTTGCTCCGGGTCCGCGTCGACCAACAGAACTGGCTGGCCGTCACTTATCTTCAAGACGCACGACGCCGTGTTGTCGGTAGCCAAACTATCGGCGGGTAACTCAGCACGAACAACTTGCGAAGCAGCTTGGGAAAATACAACTTGCGTCTGGCGAGTCACCGTTTCGCCAGGAGCAATTTGATCGACGACGATCGACGGTAATTCTGTAGCTTCGCCTGAAAATGGCGCATCCAGTTTTGGGGCAATTTGAGAGCCACCATAATTGATCGCAGTCAAACGAACTTGCACGTTGCGAGCCGGAGAACTCCCGTTATTGCGGACGGCAACGCGAACGAATGTTGGAATGCCCGAGGCCAGTACTTCTTGTTCCGGTTGAATATCGACAAGCGTTAGATTCTGGTGTTGAGCGTTAACGCAATCGATTAATTGGATTTGAGCTCCTTGAGTGTTCAACTGGGCCAGCGTCGTTTTGATCGCTTCGGGTTGACTCCAATCTTTCTTTCGGAAATCGCTCACCAAATAGACAACTGTTTGCTCCAACGCAGCCGACTGGATCAGCGGTTGAATCAGTTTGAGGGAGCCTTCGCAATTGACTTCGAGCGATGTCGGCGTCGTTGTGTTTAATCGTTCAAGCAACGGTTGCGGATCGGAGGGAACTGTTCGAGCGAGTAAGTCAGCGACCGAATCCACGCTGGTAGCGGATTTTGCATCGCCGATTGCCGATTTGTTCGACTCGGTTTTTTTGCTCGACTCAGTTTTGTTGCTCGAATCCGGTTCTTTTGTCGCTTCGCCGTCTGCTTTGACGCGTTCGCCGCCCAAGCCCGCTCGACTCCAACGCAACAAGGTAACTTGGTGCAAACCGCGATCGTCCGAAACCGTCCTTAACAATCCAGCAATAGCGGTGAGACCAGTTTGATAAGCCGAAATTCCAGAAGCTTCATCAGCCATTGAATAGCTGTCGTCGAGCAAGATGTAATGATGCGTAACATTGCGGCCCAATATGGCCATCAGTCGTGAACCGCTGACCCAATGAGCCAACATGGCGACCAAGACGGCCATCACCGCCATGCGCGACAGCAGCAGCAAGGCCTGTTTCAGCCAAACCCATTTGCGATGCTTGCGGTAACTTTCCAGCAAGAACTCCATCGCAGCCCACGGTTGTCGGCGATGGCGCAGCAAATTGATCAAGTGCACCAGCAATGGCACTAAGACCAACAGGAAGCCCCAGGCGAGCGAAGGGAAAACAAATTGCATCAACGAATCCTTTCTAGACGTTATCGTCGCTGCATGTGAGCTTGTCTAGCAGCCAAGTAAGCCGATAACACTGCATCCATGGGTTCGCTAGTTCGCACCAATCGATAATCCGCTGCAAAACTAGCGCAAGTTCGGCGTACGTCGTGAAGGAATCGTTCTACCGCTTCTAAATATCCGGCTCGCAGTGCGCGTGGATTGCATGCCAACGCTGCGGGCAATTCCATTCCCTCAAAACGCAGTGGATCACTGAACGGGAAATCAAGCTCGTCGTCGTCCATCACATGCAAGATCATCAGATCATGACCAGCTTGTCGAAGTGCTCCAAGCCCTTTGAGATCTTTTAGATTGCAACCCAAAAAGTCCGTGACGATCACCATCAATCCGCGTCTTGGAAATACATCGCGTGCTTCGGTCAGAACTCGGCCGAGATCTGTTGTACCGCTCGGTTTGGTTTGCTCCAAAGACTTAAAAATCGCGTTGAGATGCTGTCGATTGGATCGCCAAGGCAGACGCGTCTTGATACGCTCGGAAAACGTTGCCAATCCTGCGGCGTCTTGTTGCCGAATGATCAGATACGCCAAACAACTTGCCAAGGTCGCCGCGTAGTCAAATTTATTTAGCGGACCACGTCCATAGTTCATGCTCTCCGAACAGTCGACCATCAAGGTGCAGCGGAGGTTCGTGTCCTCCTCGTATTGCTTGATGTACAACCGATCTTGTCGTCCCCAGACTTTCCAGTCGATGTGACGCAAGTCATCGCCGGGCACGTAGGGACGGTGCTGGACGAACTCGACGGACTGCCCAAAGTACGGACTGCGATGCATGCCGCTGAGGAAACCTTCCACGACATGATGCGCCCGCAACTCCATTCGCGATATGCGACGAATGGCTTCAGGATGCAAATATTCTTTGGAATCGGGCATCACGTAGTAGCTCATCTTGGGCGGTAGGAGTGCAATCGATAATTCGTCCGACGACGTCATCGGTGGTAATTCCGTCGCTTTCGGCGGCGAAATTTACCAAGAGGCGGTGTCGTAGAACAGGCTTGGCGAGGAATTTGACATCTTCGGGATCGACATGGGATCGACCCATCATGGCCGCACGAGCTTTTCCACCCAGAATCAAATACTGCACCGCGCGAGGGCCTGCACCCCAGCCGACTTGTTCTAATACAAAATCGGGAGCGCCGTCTTGTTTTACACGCGTTTGTCGAACGATGGCCAACGCATAGCGAATCACATTGTCGGATACTTCGATCTGCCGAACGGTTTGTTGCAACCTGAGGATGTCGGGACCGCTGAGGACCGCTTCGACCGATTCATCCATCAGACCTGTTGTCCGCCTGGCGACTTCGAACTCGTCTTTAAAAGTTGGATAATCCACTAATACCTTGAGCATGAATCGGTCTTGTTGTGCTTCGGGCAGCGGGTAAGTGCCTTCTTGCTCGATTGGGTTCTGCGTTGCCAAGACAAAGAACGGATCGGACAGTTTATGTCGTTGCCGACCGACCGTGATTTGACGCTCCTGCATGGCCTCGAGCAAAGCTGCTTGCGTTTTCGGAGGAGTACGGTTGATTTCGTCGGCCAGCACCACGTTTGCGAAAAGCGGACCTTCCATGAACCGACGGTCGCGCGTGCCCGTCACTTTGTCCTCTTCGATGATCTCGGTACCCGTGATATCGGCGGGCATCAAGTCGGGCGTAAACTGAATGCGGCTGAAGCTCAGACTCATCGTCTTTGCGAGCGTGCTGATCAAAAGCGTTTTTGCTAATCCTGGGACGCCTTCTAAAAGGCAATGTCCGCGACTGAAAATGCAGATCAGTAATTGATCGATGACTTCCTGTTGGCCGACAATCACTTTGGAAAGCTGATTTACTACTTTTTCCCGTGACTCCTGCAAATACCGAAGCTCGGCTTCGGCGGACTGACTGCTAGGCATTCAGCTTTTCCTTCTCTTTAGGTCTAAACAAAATTGTGAAATCGATTGGCAAGCACGTTGTCGATTCGTGAAATCGGCTAGCGATCGCTGGGAACTTGGGTATCTTCTCTATTTCTTTCTGGTTGTGTTTTGAGCCACGTCTCCAATTCGTCGCGAGTCAAACAACCGATCTTGCCCTGCGGCTCAGCGGGTGCAGGTTGATCCGTCCAAGTCAATCGAACTTGCCGTCCTACAGCCCCTACATCAATACTATTCGAATCCAAGTTAGCTACAAAACTAAATGGACTGTCAGACAGGGTTCTGCCCATGTTATCCGATTGATACACAAGTTGACCAGTTCGAACATCGACGACATACATGCTCAATATGCTTTCCGAGGAAGCCGATTTTTCCGGTCGCCACATGACGCGGCGCAACATAACCAAGGCAGGTGTGCGACGCGACAAGTTACTCGGGATTCCAACTCGTAAGGCTTCGATCGGTTCGCTCCATGCGGGTTGACCGTCCTCAGTATTCAAAGCCATGATCGGACCGCTGACATCGACATACTGTTGCGGTACTTTTAAAGTTAGCAGTGCATCTACAGCGTACAACGAACCAAAGGGCAACAGAACGAGTCGATTCTCGAACTGCATCAATCGTAGCTTATCCAAAGGATGCTTGGTCGGCTGGCCTTCGTAAACATATTCTTTGCCGGCGGTAAGATCCCAAGTATAAATTTTGCCGTCCGGCTGCCAAACTACAAAGAAATTGTTGGCCGAAATCTCAGCAACAGAACGTTTAGGAAATTCTCTTTCCAGCAACATCTTCGATTGCTGCACATCCAGCAATTGAACTTTGCCAGGACGCAATGCGTCTTGAATACCAACGTCGAGCAACATGTTCGCGCCATTGGTTGCGAGCACATTCAGCTCGCCTTGCCATGGCGATTCTTCGATGATACTTCCATCGCGAATATCCAAAATGGTTCGTTTCCCCAGCGATGCATCCAGAACCGCCAACCGATTTCCGTCGACGGATCCCGCCACGTTGCGAGAAATTCCCGAACGCATCCACAATCGGTCGCCGCTAATCGGATCAAAGGCGACAATCTGATCGCGCATGCCAACAACCAACGCAGCACGCGTCAAACCCAGAATCGTGAATCCACGATTCGGCTTGATCATCTCCCTGCCCCAGCGATCTTTCTCACCACGCAAATTGCCATTTCGATTGGGCGAAAAAGCTCCGCCTTCGTCAAACGACTGCCGCCACAGTATTTCTTTGTCCGAACCATCATGCAGTGAATCGACCGCGACCAGTTCGCCTGCTAACTCGATAAGTATCAAACTATCCAAAGTCCGAACGATGGCTGAATTAATACCGCCCCGCGTTTTTTCGACTTGGCAGAAAATATGCTCCATTCCCATCGGACCACTGAACAGGAATCCTTGCAACGCAGTTTGTCCAATCCAATCTTTCAATGCATCACCACCGCAGTGGATCATTGGACAGAAACCCGTCCCATTTACATACAAGTCACGACCGTCCGACGGCGGAAGTTCGTCCGTATCGACCTTGCCCTTCGGCCATTGATCGAGACCTCGCATCAACTGACGTGCATTTTCCGGCAATTGTCCACGTGAATCAAAATCGGGCCGTTCGAAGGGATCTAGTTCAATCCTCGGAAAGTCATCTTCGCGGACAAACTCATCATCGGATACGGACAAATCGGTAATGCCGTACTTGTTAGCCGCCAAAACTGCGGCGGTAGGACGCCCTGACATACGGTACATACGTGTCAACGTCACCGCTGCTTGACGTGCAATTAGTGGCAAAGCTTGTTGGTCGGCTAAAATCAAAAGCAATCGCTCAGCTTCAAGCGTCTTGCCTGATTCCAGCAGACTTTCGGCATAACCGAACCGCAATTCCTCGGAGCCCGGAAGGAACCCGAATACGTTCACAAAATCTTGAGGGAACGCCGACAGTCTGGTCGCGGCATCCATTCGCGGTTTGGCCAACGCCACCATCGCTTGCCGTTGTTCCGCGTTCGCTTTTTCAAAAATTCGCTGTGCAGTTACGAGCGTCCAACGATCGATGTCGATGGACCAATTTTCTCGCCACTGCACGAGATTTGCTCCGGTTACCGTTCGCTGCTTTTCTGCATTTTTGTCTTCAGAGAATTTCAGCAACTCGGAAAATGCGCGGACATAGTCACCTTTCTTTACAAAGCCATCGACCATCCCAAGAAAGTACAAACGACGATTCGGCGAGATTGCCATCAAGCTATCGAACTCGCTCACGATGCCAATGTACTTATCAAAGTTGTCTCGCAACGCCTCTAAACAAGTCTTTTGCAGGAGCATCTGCACGTCGAAGTCTTTTGGATCTTTGCGATAGGCTTGAATCGATTGCTGAAGCGCCGCTTCTATCTTTCCCTCCGACAATAGAATCGTCGCAATCGCTGCTCGTGATCTAGCGTCGAGCGAATCAGGTTGCGATTCGAAATCGGGACCGATGCTCGACTTTAATCGATCGCGAATAATGTAAGCCGATAGATCGAAGGGGCTACAAGAGATGAGCAAGTTTCCGTCGGATGCCAGATTCCCAACGGGACCTTCGACTCGCGTTCTGCCAACTTCCTCACCCGTCTCGATATTGATTTCGACGATTTGTTGCGAAGTCAACGGCAAGTAGAACCGATTGCGATTTCGAACTCCGATACCAGCCACGCGATCGCCTGTCGACAACTCGACTTTTTCTTTGGTCCAAACGCTTTCGCCTGTTCGCGTATTGCAAGCCATCAGCTCCCGCTCGCCTACGATCAAAACAATATTTTTGTAGACGCCACCGATGTATCGCCATTCGCCGCGATTCATCGACCAGAGCGTTTCGCCCGTTTGAACATCCACTGCGTATATAGAATCGGCATCGCTAGGTGCATGAACGGCACAGCCATCGGCGATGACGACCGAGTTATTGACAGAGCGTGGCGAGAAGGGATCAAAAGGCTCCGGTTGGTTGTAGCCGAACGCATTCGCACGCGGATTCAGTCGGCGCGTATCTCCGTACTTGCTCGCCCATCGTAAAGTCCGCGTACCAAGATCAAACGCCACGAGATATCCGCTTAACGTCGGGCACATGGCGACTCCGCCAGAGACCGATGGCGAACATGCCAAGTTCCGTCGTTTCGGCTCAACAGATATGGGGCTTGAATTGTTAGCCACCAACTGCTGCGACCACAATTGCCGTCCCGACGTTGGCTCCAAACCAAACAATATGACTTCGCCATTCAATTCACCGAGTACCAGCAATTCCCCTTCGTAGGGTGTAGGTGGGCCGAGGAAAAGAACTCCGCTGAGCTTCGAATCACCCAATCCCGCTTCGCCACCAACTTCCCACAGCAACTTGCCTTCACTGGCCAAACTCCACGATCGCAAAACGTTGAAAGGCTCTTGGCGTGTGGTCCGCGTGACTTGAGAATCCAAGACGAGGTTCTCAGCCGCTTCGAGAGCGGAAACATCGCTTACGACATACAATCGATCAGCGTCTGCGGACATTTGTCCCGTGGACGATTCACCCCAGACACGCGATAGCAAATAGCTTTGAACAGATGGTTCGGTACTGCCAACTTGACGACCTAAAATTCGCGTCCGGGGCAACGTGACAGGTAAACCAGAATAAGGACTATGCCAGTCAAGTCGACCGTTCTTGAGATTGATTGCGACGACACGTTGATCATATGTTTGCACAATGACTCGCGGGTTGCAGATTAGCGGAACGCGTGCGGGCATAATCGTCGCTTCTTCGTTCAACTTGCGTCGCATCACTTCAAGGACGCCTTCTTCGCTTTGCAGCGAGTCATGCAGTTTCGCATCCCACGAGAGCAACATACTTGGCATGCTAACATTCGATTCGCCATTGCGGTCGGCGCGGCCACCAATCAACGGCCAAGCATCCAAATAGCGGCTCGCGGTCTTGATCGTTTTCAAGTCGAGATCAGCAGTCGATGCGAGACCGTCTGCACCGATGGACAGCGGCTTGGAATTCCACGTAAGCGGTTTTTCCGGCCAATGCTTCATAGAGATCGTCAGCAATGCTTGAGCTTTGGATTCTTGGCCAGTGCCCTTCGCGCAAGCGGCGGCCAAAACACCCAAGGCTGGACCAAATTGCGCGCGTGCAGTGGGCGATTCCAGCAAGTCGGTCAACAGAAATAATGCGGCATCCAGCTCGCCTTGCTCTATTCGGTGTTCAGCGACAAGCCAAGCTGCATCGCGGCCCGCTGCTGTAAAGACAAAGTCTCGAACGATTTTTTGGATCGCGAACCAATCTTGTTTTTCGGCCGCTTGGTCAAGCAACTGTCGGGCAGTAACGCCAAACCGCAACTCCAAAACTTTGTTGCCATCTTCGGGCAAATCCCGAAGTCGTTCCAGAACAGCGGCTCGCAAACTTCGTTGCGTTTTGTTTTTTCCTTCACCTGCGAACAAAAAGAAATCTTGCGAGGAAACTTGGCGAGACCCAACTTGAGGTTCAATACCCAACAAGATCCCAAGACCTTGAGTAGCTTCCCCCCATTGCTTTTGCTCGATTGCCGAGTCAACTTCATCCAGCAGCCGCTGTAATTCGCGGGGCGCCTCAATCAAACTACTGACTTCAGCGTCTTGGTTGACTGGCACAAAACCGCGTTGCTGGCCAAACACGGATTGTTGCCCCGGAAAGACCAAGCAAGCAAATACAGCGGGCAGAATTCGGACCGCCAAGTAATTCACTTGACGAGTTGAATCGATAAATTTTGCAAGCATCGTCCTACGCTTCCATAAATTAATTTCGCTCCCAACGGTTGGCTTGCCGCTGAGTTTTCCCTGACCGATGACGCCGATCGTTTCCACTCCAGGCTATTTTCTTGACGATCGACTCGCGAAACGGTCAGTTCGCCAAAGCGCCCAGCCATTACAGTCGCCTGTCATGTTACCATACCGGGCTGGCCGCAAGCAGTCGTGCCCGGAAAAAGCGAACCATCGATAGGGATCATTCTACTATTCTATCCGCGTCCAGTCCGTGGGGATACGTAGATATCGCTCTATGGCGACTTTATTAGCAGGGATTCTTCAGTGCCTCGCGAGGTCCGATCACTTTGCGGGCAAGCGATGCCACTCCTCGAAAACCGTTGAGAAGTCATCTTTGGGGCCTGCCTGGAACGGCAGGGAGTGAACGCAAACCCAGCCAGTTTCGGGTACCTCAAAGTACGAATCTCCCTCGACCACAGTGTGGACACGCGTTACCAACATCCTATCGCAAGTTGGCAATACGAGCTTATAAATCTCGCCACCACCCACAGCAAATATGTGCTGTTCCTTAGGAGCCATGGCTAGTGCTTGTTCCAGAGAATTCGCGACCATGACACCCGGAGATTCAAATCCCTTTTGTCTGGTCAGCACGATGGTCGTCCGCCCCGGCAAAGGTCTACCGATGGATTCGAAAGTTTTTCTTCCCATCAATAGAATGTTTCCCATCGTCAATTCCTTGAATCGCTTGAGATCGCTGCTCAAACGCCAAGGTAACTGCTGGTCTCGGCCGATGACGCCGTTTTCAGAGACCGCTACCACAATCGTCATGCGACCTACGTTGGGCAAGTCACGCTTTACCTGAAACGATGACTCTGCCAAGGTCCCAGCCGAATCCTTGTTAGTTGTTTCAGCCATCATACGGCGACCGGAGCAGGAATGTGCGCGTGCGGAGTGTAATTGACGACTTCGAAGTCCTCCAATTGGTATTCAACAATGCTTGACGGCGTTCGATGAATGATCAAAGTCGGCAATGGCCTCGGTTCTCGGCTCAACTGCAATCGAGCTTGATCAAAATGATTCGAATAGAGATGCACATCTCCAAACGTATGCACAAACTCACCGACCTCTAACCCCGTCGCCCGAGCCATCATCGCAGTGAGTAACGCATACGAAGCAATATTGAACGGCACACCCAAAAAGAAATCGGCACTGCGTTGGTACAGTTGACAGCTTAGTTTGCCATCGGCCACATAGAACTGAAAAAGCAAATGGCAGGGCGGCAGTGCCATGCGCGAAACATCCGCAACGTTCCAAGCGCTCACGATCAAGCGGCGTGAATCGGGATTGGTTTTGATGTCCCGCTCAACTTGACGAATCTGATCAATCGTCGAACCATCAGGACAGCTCCACGCGCGCCACTGACGTCCGTAGACGGGTCCCAACTCGCCTTGTTCGTTCGCCCACTCGTTCCAGATCGTCACTTTGTTGTCGAGCAAATATTGGATGTTGGTGTCGCCGCGTAAAAACCACAGCAACTCCACGAGGACGCTTCGGAAATGCACTTTCTTAGTCGTGAGCAGCGGAAATCCTCGCTGAAGATCGAATCGCAACTGCTCACCAAAAAGACTTTTCGTACCGGTCCCCGTACGATCTGACTTGTACGTGCCGTGCTCCAATATCTTTTGCATTAATGCCAAATAGTTTTGCATCGATTCCCTATCGCTTGAGGACTCATGATTTCCATATCGCTGTTTACGACTCAGTCAATAGATTTTACGGTGGCTTTGCGATCTGCCCAAGTCCAGTGCCGGTCGCTGGACATTTGGACTCCTTCGGCAGAACAACCCAAGTCCACGACGAGACTGCGAATCTCATCAAGCGTCAACGCGGCATGTAAACTTTGCCGGAAAAGCTGCTGTGCCGTTTCCGTTTCCGCACCGCAATAATCCTTTACAAATCCTTCGACTTCATCGTCAGTCTGTGGTCTGCAAAGGTCGCGAATAAAAATTAGACCGCCCGGTCGCAATACACGGACCGCTTCGGACAGAACGCGGCGAGGTTCAGGGATATGATGGACGAGACTATTCGAGATGACGGTATCAAAGTACTCGTCCTCGAATACTAAGTGCTTGGAGTCGCCGAGGTGCAAGAAGATTCGTCCGATCAAACTTTCGACTTCGATGTTGTACCTTGCCAAGTCCAACATGCTGACCGCTGCATCGCTGGCCATAATACGGACGTCCGGATTCACGCGGCACAATTCAATCGGAATCCGCGCCGTCCCAGTCCCTAAATCCAAGACGTCCCGACCAAGCTCACCGTGTACGACAAGGTCTTCGACGAATTTCCGATTGACCGTCGAATGATCCATCGTGTCGTATTCAGTCGCTTCGTCCGAAGTATCCATATACTCCGGCTCCAAGACACGCGGTATACCAGCCATAATCACTTGCCCTTCGTTTCCGCTTTTCATTGCAACTTGTCGACGCGATGTCCAATCCATTTCCATACAAGCGTGCATTCTGAAGCAAAAGTCGCAGCAATTCAACCGTGCATCAAAACCACATCGCTGCTTACGAAGGCGTCAGCCCTTTTTGCATCTTGCAACGGAATCATCAAGACAATGCCGGAAAACAATAGCGTGGCTTACAACCAGGATCTGCGCGCACTCTCCGACGACCGCCCGCTGAAAACTCGAATACGGGTGCAGCGGTGCAAATTGTTTTTGAATTAGCCCTAAACGCGCAAGTCAACGGGGAATTATTACTCCAGAATCACCCGCAGAACATCAGCACCCCATTTTATGCTGAGTTACAGGATGCTTACGTGATAATGTTGAGACCTCGCCGATCCAAGTTCCGAACGGCCACTCAACGCGAATTTTCACGGTGTGGCTCGAACTCTATTTACAACCGACGTCGACGATACCCCTAGATATCATTTCGATTTAGGCTTTTTGCTACCGCTTGCTTTAGGGAAGCTTGATTGAACATTCTCAAGCAAACCTTCAAGCAGAGGATCGCCACCAACTGCCGTATTTAAATGCTCGAGGGTCTCGGCCAGCTTCTCGCCTTTCCCCCGTTGCGAAAAGAATTCCATACTCCGAAGGTCGATCGATGGATCGTCGGGGTAAGTCTTGCGAAATTCTTCATAGACCCCTAAGAACGTTGCCTCATCGACCCGTGATGCAGCTTGGGCTCGAAGCACTTGAACTTCTTTCCTGCTCTTGAAATCTTCATGGAGAGTATCGTAAATTCTGAGAGCTTCTCGGGGATTCGAAGTATACTGATGCCGCAGGCTTCGGATCTTCTCATAGTCCTGCCTGCTTGGCCCTTTACCGTAAAATACTGCGGATTGGGAGACTGCCATGGACTCGATCAAACCCGAGCGTTGATCTTCAGAATTACGCTCGCCGTAGATGTACGAAAAGACATCAACGATGACAACTTGGTTGTCCTTTCTCCGGCCAAAAATCAGTTCATCGTAGCCAACCAATGTATCTCCATCGACCATTTGAATGATCGCATGCATTTCGTCATCCACTGGCTTCATCCGCAAAACGGAAAATTTCGTGCCATAATTCGCGCGTTGCTGATAAATTTGCAGCGTGCGTGACATAAACGATTCTTTCAACTGATTCACGAGACGTTCCTTGGAACTATCCGCCATCGGAACTTCTGAGAAAGCGTATCGCAACATTTCCACTACGTCGTAACATTGCCCAAAGGCAACGACGTCGTTATTTGAGACTGCGTGAACATACTGCTCCGCAACCGGTTCGCACTCATCCTCCGTGAGCCCAGTCAATTCAGCTTGCGGAGAACTTTCGAATTGCGGTTCCTCAGGAACAGTCGGCGCGGGGACAGTTGGTTCGGGCAAGCCAGATATGTTCGACTGGCCTGGCGGGTTCGCTTCGCCTGATGGGTTTGCCGGATTCACAGGAGTCGACGGATTCGCATTGCCAGCCGGGCTAGAGGGAGTCGACGAATTTGAAGTGCCAGATGGGTTTGCGGGAACGGCTGGTACGGCTGAGCCAGTTGGGTTCGAAGAACCCGCGCCACCCGACGACGTTGGTCGGTCAATGGGAATTACATCGTTTCGTGCCACGGTGCGATTCTGTTTAACGCCACGATAAGAAAACTGGATAGTGACAACTACTATAACAACGAGAATTACGATGCCGGCCGTGACTCCACCAATTAGACCTAGAATCCAAAGTGGAAATTTTCCGCTTGCCTTCTGCGATTTGCGCGCGTTCTGATTGAGTGCATTCTGTTGCTGCCAATATTGATTAGCCGCTGGCATCGATGCCGCGTTTTGATTCAGAGAAAATGGATCAGCGGTCGGTGGCAGTTCCGCCGAAAATGGATCGAATTGAGCATTTGCTGGAGCAGCTTTAGGCGTCTGCCTTGGAGTCGATTGCGATGGGGGACGCGGAGCTGTATTTGCCTGAGCAGTATTCGTCTGCGCTGCTTGCGCGGCTGCGGAAGGAATCCTTATCGGTTTTGAACACGTTGGGCACGTTAGAACTTTGCCCGCTGCTGTGTCTGGTGCACGCAAAGATTGTCCGCAAGAACAAGTGATTTGGATTGGCATATTTCGTTCCGTGATAATCAAAAAGTGATGTCATCATTGTAGATGAATGTAGAAAGGCAAGTCAATTAACATAAATGTTGATTGGCAAAATCTTTTGCATTGGTATTTGCCAGTATTGCATTGCCCAGCCTCTCAATTCCAACTTTCTACGATGCCGATATTTTTCTGCGATTTGTGGTATTGTGGGGACTTCAGATTGCGGGAACGCGGCAAAGATTTCGTCCACGCCTAAACCCGATTTCGATTCGACGCTGAATGGCTCCAGATTACATTGGTTCTCGGGTGAGTCTTGTTGGTCAAATCAACTTGCTGTCACAAATCGAAGTCGTTGTCTTTTTGAAAAGATACAAAATGCGCCGGTGGTTGCTTATAGTTTCGAATTTTCTCTTGATCATTTACATGACCGCTTCGGCGGTATTCGGGGCTAGATATGCCGTATTGAGTGCTCGATATGCAATGGCCGAACCGATTTTCGCACTCGCTTCGGTCTTCAACATGTTCGGACGACCTATCGTAGCATTCGTTTTCGCCATAGTGCTTATCTCAAGGCTGCACGGTTTAGTTACAAGGCGAATCAACATCGACAAGCCGAGGGCAACAGGCATTGCCAAGTTAGCCGAAGTCGGTGGAGTCTTACTCCTTTCGTTATTTTATCCATTGCTAGTGGTAGTACTTTTTCTCGAATTCAATGTACCTGGCAGTCAGCGTTCGCAACTACCAATCACGATTCTTTTCGGCCCGCTGATGTCGGCACTGCCCGCAGGCTATTTCCTATTTGAAATGGGACGGTTAATTGAAAAGGACAAACGCGGTGTCCAATCAAACGGTGCAAACGTGATCGACATCGATGATGTAATCGACCTAGAAGATGTAATCGATCTCAGGGATCCAATGGCTAGTTCGCCGAGTGATCGTCGCATCGAGACAGGAAATCCCTAT
>JANMNK010000804.1:0-2174 GCA_031373875.1 Pirellulaceae bacterium
GCAAATCACTAATAGCTTAAGACTCTTGCGAATATGATGCGGGTTCAGATGCCCTTAAAAGTTCACACTTTTTCCGGACGTTTTGCCGCTTTTGCTACTGAGCAAAGCCAACCTGTATGGTGTCTAAGTTTCGGTACGACTAAGCTTGGGGGTTGTCCCAGTTAATCTCAGAAGGTTTTAGACCGGTGAGCAGTGAATGACATCGCCTAATCGACAAAATGGATTGCATCGTCATCGGGTGGGCGTTACGCGTCGAGAATTGTTGCAAGTTGGCTATTCGGGACTGCTTGGCGTTGGGTTGACGTCGATTCTTGAACAGCGAGCCTTGGCAGCAATCAGCAATCCAACGGGAAATGCTGCCACGAAACCGAAGTCCATCTTGTTGATTTTCTTGACGGGGGCAGCGAGCCATCACGACACGTTTGATATGAAGCCCGATGCGCCTGCGGAGATTCGCGGCGAATTTAAACCGATTGAAACTTCGGTTCCTGGGATTCAGATTTGCGAACACTTGCCCAAGCTAGCTGCATGTGCCCACAAATACGCAATCGTTCGGTCGCTTTCTCACAAAGATAACAACCATCTCATGTCAACTCATCACGTGTTGACAGGAACAGTTCAGCCCAACGCGTTCTTTGACAAGGTAGCTTCACGCGACGATTGGCCGAATTACGCCGCAGGGTGTGCGTACATGCGCCCGCGTGACGACGGGATTCCGACGGGCGTTCATTTGCCAACGTACCTGCTCGAAGGACCACTGACTTGGCCAGGGCAACATGCAGGGTTCCTTGGCCCGAAGTATGATCCTTGGCAAATTACTGGCGATCCGAATAGTCCCGAGTTTCGAATTGATAACTTGACGCTTGCCAATGGACTGAATGTCGATCGGCTTCAAAGTCGTTCGTCACTGCTTGAGCAACTGAATCGACAGCAATTGACTTTGGAGAAGAGTGCCGAAGTCGCGCGGCTTTCGAATCAGCAGCAACTGGCGATGTCGATGCTGACTGCTAGCCGGTTTACAAAAGCGTTTCAACTGACGGATGAGCCGGATTCGGTACGCGACCGTTATGGCCTAAACACGACCGGTCAGACGTTGCTCTTAGCAAGACGCCTCGTTCAAGTTGGCGTGCCGATTGTGCAAGCCAACATTGGGCGCGTTCAAAATTGGGATCATCACCAAGCGATCTTCACGACTCTCAAAGAACGGTGCTTGCCACCACTGGATCAAGGCGTTGCGGCATTGCTTGACGACATGGACTCGCTTGGGTTATTGAACGACACGTTGGTATTGATGCTTGGAGAGTTTGGGCGTACTCCGAAAATCAATAAAGAGGCCGGTCGCGATCATTGGGGCAATTGCTTTTTTGGTCTCTTTGCCGGAGCAGGCGTGCAAGGCGGTCAGGTGGTCGGCAAGTCGGATACAACAGGAGCTTACCCGGTCACGAACCCGTATTCGCCCGACGATGTCGGCGCGACCATTTATCATCTGTTGGGCATTCCTCCTGAAGCCGAAGTTCGCGACCGCCAAAACCGCCCCGTTCGACTAAATCGGGGCCAAGTGATCCAACCCCTGTTCACCGGCGCAACCGTGTAACAAATTATCAGCGTTGCCAGATAATCGATTTCGCTGCAGCATCAACTTCTGCTACGATACTCAAAAGCCTGTAAAACTCAGTGTAGAACCACTCAGTGTAGAGCGATTGTCCTCAATCGCTCAGAGTACTGTCGAGTAACGGATTGGAGAAACACACCTCAATCGATCTATGTATTCAGCGTAGAGCGATTGTCCTCAATCGTTCAGAGTACTTTCAAATTCCTGACTGAAGACACGCATCTCACCTATGCTCCGAGCAATTGAGGTCAATTGCTCGACAATAACCAATCGCTTGCTGATATTTACTGATTTCCATGAAGTCTCCACTGTCAAAACTTTTTTCGATTCCCGTGCCGCGCCGCACATTCTTGGTAGCATCAAGCACTGGACTGGCGGGAATGGCATTTCGTACTCCAGCTCCTGCTGCAACAAGTACGTCAGAATCTCCGGTGGGCGGCAATGCGGACGGTGGCCAAGCTAAGTCGACGATTTTGTTTTTCTTGAGCGGCGGCGCTTCACACATCGATATGTGGGACATGAAACCCAAAGCTCCGGCGGAATATCGTGGCCCGTTTCAACC
>JANMNK010000830.1:0-2732 GCA_031373875.1 Pirellulaceae bacterium
GGAGGGTGAGTGCGACGTTTCCTAGCATCGTGTCGATTTCAAACTAAACTTTCAAACTAGTTGCAACCACAGCTTGGTGATGCATCGCAACCACAGCTCGGAGCAGCTTCGCAGCAGCTTGGAGCGCAAGCAGCGCGACGGGCATGAAGGCGAGCCATCATGTCCTTGATCGGGGATGGGCGGCAAGCCTTTGCGCATGGATCGCAAGGATCACAGCTTGGTGCTGCATCGCAACCACAGCTTGGTGCTGGCATTTCGCAGCCACAGCTTGGAGCTGCTGGTGCACAACCGCAATCGTTGTTGCAAGCATGGAATCGATCATGCAATCGAGACAACAGGCCAACTCGGGGAGCACAAGCTGGAGCACAATCGCATGCAGGTGCAACTTCGCAACCGCAGGTTGGTGCAGGTGCTGCACATGGATCGCAACAATCATTACGATGGAACAAGCCAGCGTTTGCCGAAGAAGCCGCAAACGAAACGGCAACCAAAGCAAAAAGTGTGGAAGCAATTAGACGCATCTTAGATCTCCAAAATTGAAACAGAAAATCAAAACCAGTCTGCTTTCCATTTCGCGTTCCGTTGTCCCGGCAAGCCGAAGCTTGATGGAGCGGTCCAAGGCAACTAACGAAATGAGACCCATTCTGGCTAAACCACGGGTTTGTGTTTCCCAATCTTCGGGCAGAATCTACCTAAACTCTTACTTGATTAGTAGAAATTGCCTGATCTGTACAAGTTAACGATGCGTTTACACGGACCTTGCCAATCGTATCGATTGTCCGGCCTAATGAAGCCCGGAACCTCGAGCGCTGCGAGCAAGGGAAAATGGTCGTTGTATTGTTTGCGAGCGTCCTCGATTGATTTGATTTTGGCAGTCACTCTACACAGGATCACCTAGCAACCCCATCGAATTCCCGCTGTTCGCATTCTTCAGCCACCAATTAACAAAAAAGGGAATCGCTTGCGGCGATTCCCTTTTCAGCTTTTTTCAACGATGAACTGTTGAACTTGCCCTGTATGCCCTCAAGTTACTTTTTATCGCATGGCTGCCTTGAACGGCGCGTTATTGCCATCGAATCGAACGAGAGGTGCTCCCTCTTTGGCAAAGATACCTCGTGATTCGGCCCCTCCAATAATTGCTACGATGTACAACGCATCGACATTCCAGTTGTCGCCACCTAGGCCACCACCAAAGGTCGTCTTCAATTCGACGCATTCGATATCTTCGACTTTCACCGGTCGCTTCAAGTCGACCATCACGGTTTCGCAATAGTTGTTGATCCAGCGACCTTTGCGATTCACGTTTTCATGAACTTCGGTCTTTCCGTCCTTCGTGCGAATTATCAAATTCACGTTGTCATTGCCGCCTCGCAGGTCATCGCCCCCGGTTGTAATTTCACATTGAAGTTGATGAACTAAACCATCACGAGGATAGCTGGGCATTGGAATGGCAGGAGGTGTTACGGGACGGTACTTGAGATCGACGAAATACGTCATCCATTTGCAATTTTCATCGTCAAGATACTTGTAGATCTTTTCGTCAGGCTTGGCAACCAAGGTCATGACTTTGTTAGGGAAGTTGGGGTCATAGATGAAAATCTTCAAGTCCTCTTGGTATTGGCCCAAGTCGCCTTTGTAACGGCCCACATCGTAGCCAATCGCGAGCACTTGGTGGTGAGGTCGCACTCCCCCGTTGCCTGGAGCGAACAATCCAAGCGGGCAGGGTCGACCAGCATCGATTTCCCGACGGAGTTCTTCCAGACGGCCACCGTTGGTGCCCTGGAGACCCCATCGGAAAAACTCATCGGTGCGAGCGCCCAACGGATTGAGTATCAATTCCGCCCATTTATCGATGTTGCCCTTCGTTGAGGTTTCTTGGCGAGAGTAAATCTGTTCGAACAACGGAGTCTTTACCGGTGGTCGGAAAGTCTGACGTGGGATCGGCTTTTTGGCGTTGTAGTAATCCAAAGCCGAGTAAACCATCCCGCCGCACAATCCGCCGAATCGCATATCTTGAACAATCAGTTCCGTTTTAAACGTATTGGAAAATGCATAGCCGTGTTTCACCGGATCAAAGGCGGTCCGCTTCATGGTTGAACTTCCCGCGACGATGCGTCCGGGATTGTCTTTGTTAATAGGAAGCGTCTTCACAGGCTTCAATCCTTGTCCGAAAACGGACAGGCTAGAGTTTGCAACAAGCAAGCAGGCCAAAAGTGCGAGTGATTTTTTCATGATTTTCTCTTTTCAATCGAATTGTTTCGGTAGGATTCTCTGCCGCGCTGATCCGGATTCAGCAGCAAAGCGAACGATACATGACTTACTGCGCAGCAAAGCAAAAGCGCGACAGAGAAAAGAGAAATTTATTAGTCAGCCAGGATTACAAGCAATTGCCCAGCTTCCGCCTGTACAACGTCAATGTCGAGGGAAGCTCGCGCCACCGTAACTTGACGACGGCCGAAGGAAAAGTCACGGACCGTGATTGCGTTGGCAGCCTACATCGAACGACGGAGGCAAACTCCTAAGGAGGCTGAAGTTCCAGCAGCCGGTAGATCGATTCCGATCGCGGAACTCCAATTTGCGACAGAGCGGGCCCAAGTACTCGGGCAACAGATTAACTTTGCGTACAAACGCCCCGACAAAACTTAGTGCGTCGGTATCGGAGGATTGGCCCAATGGCCATTGACGTTCTCGCCACGCACGACAAAGCCTTTCTTGTGCCAATCGTACCAAGT
>JANMNK010000838.1:0-1961 GCA_031373875.1 Pirellulaceae bacterium
ACGCCAGCACCGGCCGCGACGAAAAAGAAAAAGAATAGCGACAGCCGAGGAAAGACCGAACCCAGGCCATGACTACCCGTTGTCAAGCAATGCGTGCCTCGACGCATGATCAAACTGTCAATCAAAAGGAACATCGCCGCAGTCGTAATTCCGTGGTTGAACATCTGCAAAGCCGCACCACCCAAACCTTCTTGGTTGAGAGAGAACAGACCCAACGTGATAAAACCAACGTGGCTCAAACTGCTATAGGCCAGCAGGAGTCGCAGATCGGTTTGAGCCAAAGCATTCAGTGCCCCGTAGGTAATTGCGATCGCACCGAGCGTACCCAACACATAGGGTCCAAAGGTTACCGAAGCACCCGGCAATAACGGAATCACAATGCGAATGAAACCGAATAAACCTAACTTAAGAACAACGCCTGCCATCAACGCAGTCGTTGTCGGATGCGATGCACTGTAAGTTGTCGGCAACCAGGAGTGCAGCGGCAGGACTGCGGTCTTGATTCCTAAACCAAACACCATCATCCAGAAAATCCAACCTTGCTGAGCCATCAATCCACTCTTAGCAGAATCGAACGCTCGTACCGAAAGCTCGGGAATGGAAATAGTGGCTCCCGACTCGTTGCTATAGAAAGCGACCAAGCCGATGATCGCCACAATCATGGGAATGCTGCCTGCGAGAGTAAACAAAACAAAGCGTCGGCCAGCCATCAGTGCACTGGAGTTTCCCCATCCCGCGATCAGTACAAATAGCGGGATTAGCGTCAACTCAAATCCGATATAAAACGTGACCACATCCATTGCCAGAAAAACGCTTAACAATCCCGCCTCAGCCAACAACAACCACCCTGCGTAGTTGATGTTTTTCGTCTTTACGGTCAGCGTGGAAAAAATCAAAACCGCCAGCGTAACGATAGTCGTCAACAAAACCATCAAATTACCAATTCCGTCGCATCCCAAAACGAAATACCAACGGTTGCCCGACTCATCTCCATAAGGCGGAGCGATCGAAAGCCATTCAGCTTTGTATTCGATGCTGGGCACAACACTGCCAACCGATTCTGCCGCAGGTTGTTGCCCTGAAATCCATACTGCCAACATCACGCTGAATAAAAAGGTCATGCCTCCGGCGGCTACACCGAAATTACGGAAGCTGTCCTCGGCTCGTTGCGCAAACATCAACAGCAAGATGCCGCCGATCAGCGGAGTCAAAATCAAGATTGGAAGAATAATGGTCATTGGAGCTCTCAGCCCTAGTTAACTAAGTACGACGACGGCAATAATCAGCAACGATCCAACAGCCAACGCAATGGCGTAATGCGGCAGCAAGCCCGTCTGCATTCTTCGGAACAATTCGCCTGTGCTAAAAACCGTAGACAACAAGCGTTTCCAAAACATTCCGACAAAACCAGAATCGAACACCCCAACCAAGTCCGCAAACGCTTGAATCGGTCGAACCAAGAACAAGTCATAAACTTCGTCGATATAAAATCGATTCGCGCCAGCGATAACGAGTGGATTATGCGACGGATGAGCCGCCTCCTCTGGTCGTCTCAGCGTCGTTACCCAAGCAACCGCCACACCGGAAATGCTGACGAGGCTAGAAACAACAGCCAGCCAAATACCTTCATGACCGTGATGTTCCGATATTTTCGGAATGTGAGGGAGGTATTCAAACAGATTGTTGAGCAATCCCGTTGGTCCCAAAGCCACACCCGCAACCATGCTTCCGACGGCCAGAACGATCATTGGACTCAACTGAACCCAATTGGCTTCGTGCGGATGATCGCCCGCTTCGTGAGGCAAACGCAGCGGCCCATGGAAAGTCCGAAAGAACGCTCGAAACGTGTACACTGCAGTCATAAACGCAGTAACGAGGGCGACACCAAACAATGCTTTGAAACTTGTCCCATGATCGAGGTCCTTCGATGCTTCGTACAAGATCGCCAGTATCCCGTCCTT
>JANMNK010000884.1:0-2147 GCA_031373875.1 Pirellulaceae bacterium
CCAAAGATCGCGTCGATGGAAATCGGGGTCGGCACCATTAATCTTTAACGCCTCTGGCCAGATCACCGAAAACGTTCCTAGTTTGGGTCGCCAATGGAACTTCACAAATTTAGATTTTCCCTTTGCGTTGATCATTCGAAAAGTATGGACGCCGAACCCTTCCATCATTCGATATGACCGCGGCAACGCTCGATCGGACATTGCCCACATCAACATATGCATGCTTTCGGGGTTAAGCGAAACGAAATCCCAAAACGTATTGTGAGCCGATTGAGCTTGAGGAAAGTCGCGATCAGGCTCGGGTTTCACACTATGGATGAGGTCAGGAAATTTGATTGCGTCCTGAATGAAGAACACAGGCATGTTGTTGCCAACAAGATCATAGTTACCTTCCGAAGTATAAAACTTAACGGAAAAACCGCGCACGTCGCGAGCGAGATCCGGTGATCCAGCGCTGCCGGCGACGGTCGAAAAACGACAGAAGACTGGCGTTTGGATCGATGGATCTTGCAAGAACGCCGCTTTCGTCAGTTGCGAGTTGCCTTTGTAAGCTTGAAAGTAGCCGTGAGCGGCATAGCCACGAGCATGGACAACCCGTTCCGGAATTCGCTCATGATCAAAGTGCGTGATTTTTTCACGAAGTATGAAGTCTTCAAGCAACTGCGGGCCGCGGGGACCGATGGTCAATGTGTTCTGATCATCGGCGATAACCACGCCCTGATTGGTCGTAAGCTTTGTTTCCGAAGTTGTAGCTTGATGCAACTCACCGCCATTACCAAAAGTAGACTGCACGTTCGATTGCTTTTTCTTCGCCATTTTTATTTCCTAAGTTTTTATTACTGCCGACCTGCTGGGACGGAACCCGTTAAGCATTTGACATGCCAAGTCCGCGATTGATAGCGAGGGACGACGCTTTGGGAACATTGGCAACACAAATGGCAAACGGCCACAACACTAATATCCTCCCCGCGATATGAACGCTGACCAAACAGTGTGGTAGCCAGCCTAGTAAGTTGCGCTGCTACCGCTCATCAAAATCCGTGGCACGTAGGTTTTCTCAAGCATATCAAAATGTGACTGTCCGCCTTGCAAAACTGGGGCTTTCGTCTCTGCCAAGTACGTTCTTCGCTTCTCATCGAACTGTTTTCAAATGTTTTCTTCGCTGGTATGATCGTCATCCGATGGTTGCGACCGATGCCGTGCAAGCAGCCAGTGCAGGCAAACTGTTTGTCTTCGCATTTTCTTTAGTAGATCAACGCTAGGACTTTTGAGATGCCAACCCTTCGTGACCTTGTTGGATTGCCCGCAACTCCCGCCAAACTCAGTGAATCGGCTTTGATTCTGATTGATTGTCAGAACACGTATCGTTCGGGAGTCATGCAATTGGTCAACGTCGAACCGGCTCTCAAGCATGCACGCGAACTGCTGGATCGCGCACGAGCGGCAGGAGTTCCGGTGTTCCATGTCCAGCACGATGCGGGAACAGGCTCGCCTTATGATCTGCAAGCTGATTGCGGGCAGATCGCGGATACTGTGGCTCCCGGCCCAGGTGAGACGGTCATTGTCAAAAACTTTCCCGATTCATTTGCCGGCACCCGCCTCCAACAAGAACTGGAGGCTGTCGGCTGCAGGAATCTGATTCTGACAGGGTTCATGAGTCACATGTGTGTAAGCTCTACCGCACGCAGCGCGTTCGATCGCGGGTATGCCGTTAGCATTGTCGAGAACGCAACGGCCACCCGCGACTTGCCCGACGGTAAAGGCGGCACGATCGCGGCAGCGGATGTCCACAAAGCGAGTTTATGTGGACTTGCCGACTTGATTGCGGTAGTTGTCGATGATCAACAGCAGATCCCCGACTGAACCGAATCGGGTCGAACTGTCTTCGCAGGCGATAGCGTCAATATGAAGTTGCGTTACCCCGCGCAAGCAGCGGCAATCATTCAGGCTCCATCCGAATTAAGCTGTATGCAACCGATACACAAAGTAGTAGCCATAACGAACCGACGAGGGCTATACATCGCTTGCCAGAAAAAGTGCTTGCCGATCACGATTGAAAATTGTGGACGCTTGAGTTGATGTACATTGCATACCGAATTTCGTGGAAAGCTGAAAGCGCCGATTGCTGGCGAACTACAAAGACTTCA
>JANMNK010000888.1:0-7664 GCA_031373875.1 Pirellulaceae bacterium
CGCCCGACAAAACGATTCCGCGGAAGATCATTTCGTGATGATAACGATTCTTTTTTTCGATAGCTTCGCGAACGGCTTTGACCTGATCGGCAATGGGGCCTTCTTTGAGCACATCTGCGGCCAAGTTCACTCCTGTTGCAATCTGCTCGGCGGTCACTTCGGCAACACGCTTGCCACCAACCCGCACTTCGTATTTACCAGCCGCTAGCCCTGTGACCGTAAGATGGTAATCATTCAACTCGTCAAGGATCGGAGCATGCGGTAAGATGCTGACTGCGTCCATTGGAAAGAATGGCAAAGCGCTATCAAGCCGAGAAAAGCTGATACCGCCGTCTTTTTTGGTTACGCTATCAACTTTGCAATTTGCTGCCGTGACGACTTTGCCATTGCCCGCATCCACCACGGCCGATGAGACCAGCGACGGAAAATGAAGACCTTTGAGAATGGACGCCGCCATGAGAGCTTGGCCCGGTGGTCCGGGATGCACGGCATCGCCGGCGGTGATTCGTTCGTATTTCGGTCCCTTGGCGCGAGCACCGTCGAGTGCGGCGAGATAAGGATGAAATTGATCAACGAACACACCACCATTTTTTTCTGCGATAACTTTTACACCGTCAGAAAACTTTTCCAAAGTTTGGTTGTATCCCGTCAAAGCCGTGGCGCCTTGCTCGTCGGTATCCAGCGGTTGAGGAGTTGCCCATGCGACTCGAATTTTCGCCGCCTTGGCCTGATCCGCCATTCCTTGTAGGCCGTCCATATAAGGCTTAAACGTACCTTCTTCAAATGCGCGATAACTGCCGTCGTTCATTCCGAAATCCACGGTCATCGCGGTCGGTTTGTGTATCAAGACGTCGCGAGCAAAGCGACTGTTGCCACCCACCGATCGATCGCCGCCAATGCCGACATTGCGAAACGTCAAATGCCAACTTGGAAATCGCGTGACTGTCCACATTTCGACGTAGTTTGAGTACAGATGTTGCTCGGTAATGCTGTCGCCAATCATCACCACGACATCGCCGTCCTTAAAGAAAAAGTCTTCGGCACGAATCGAAACAGCAGAGCACACCACCATCAACACGAAGCACAAACGTTTGAATAAATTCATGAAAGCATCTCTCTTGAAAGTTAGCAATAAGATTACCCAAGTATTGTAAAACGATTGTCCCAATCGTTACCGCATTTTCGCATACCGGCTCTATTTCTAAAACCAAAGAACGCATACCACCAAAGCACCTGAATCTATCCGCGGGCCCGCGTTCTTTAATCTTCCCAGCCCAGACCAGTGTAGTCCGTCCAGCGACGCCACGCATACCCAATCACTTGCGTTCCATAATTCTTTAACCCTTCCAGATCTCGTTCTAAGCAAAAAAATCGTTCGCGTCGAAATATCGTACGCCCATGCTTGTCGCAAAAGCCTCATCGCTATCCATGTCGCCGACCATAACCAAATGCTCCTGCGAAAGCTGATATTTGCGCATTAAGTATGCAGCCTGCCCTGGCATCGGTTTGCGGCAGAAGCAACCTACGGGAAAAGCTGGGTGCGGACAAAAACAAATTTCGGCGATTGGTAGATCAAGCAACTCGACGGTTCGATCAAAACATGCTTTGACAGCCTCTTGGTCAAGCTTTCCGCTGGCCACTCCGCTTTGGTTGGACACAAAGAAAAGCAAATAGTCATCGTCAATCCAACGCGAAAGAACTTCACGACGATTTGGGAGCAACTCAATATCATCCGGCGTTCGCGGGTAAATCTCTCCGCTGACTGTTTTCCGTATAGTTCCGTCAACATCTAGCAAGAGTCCTTTGTTCGTCCAACTTGAATCGCGACGTCGTGCAAATGGAATTTCATCGATTGCAGAAAAGCCTTCGTCTAACTCCGGCTTTTCAAAACTATCGACCCACCGCTGGAGAGCTACGGGCGGCGGCAAATTCGGATCGGACTTGGACAGAGACTTGATATCGTCTGGACCAAGCAAACGATCGTAGCGGTCGAGCATTCGCATCGCGACATTCATTCGTGCTTCGTGAATCGGCGTTGCAACATGCCGACATCGCACCGGCAAAACAAATCTGTGCGCCGCAGTGATGATCGGTGCACGAGAAACCCGCGTCGGGTAAGTATTATCAAGCACGATGCGTCGATGCCCTTGACTGACTAACTGCGTTAAAGCGGGGACCAAGTCATCTAATTTCCCGCCGAGCGTATCACGATTCAGTCGAGCGTACCCGTGTGCCACATACGATTCGACTAAAGCGGATTTACCGGCACCTTGTATACCCATCAACAGCACGACTTCACTTGCATCGCTTGGTCCGAGATTGGGCTCAAGTTGAGGCAAGTCAGGAGGCAGCACGCGCGGCGCGATCGCTTCGATGGCGTCGGGGGAAGCGGCAAAACTGTACTTGGCAGCCAGCGCCGATCGATCCTCGTCAGTCAACGACAGATTAAGCGTTTGTATCGATGACTGAATACTCTCGGGCCTCGTCGCGCCGATCAACGGGATCACATGCTCGGCCGAGTCGAGGACTGCGGCCAATGCGATTTCGCGCGGCGATGCATCGCGCTTTGCAGCAATCGATCCCAGCACGCGATTCTTGTCGACCTTTTCCACTTTGGCATAACCACCCAGTGGTCGATGGGCTAAAAATGGGATTCCCATTTGCCGCGTCATCTCCAGCATGCCTTCTAATGCGGACGTGCGCGTGAGCACACTTAACTCGTTCTGGATGCAAGCAACAGGAAAATGCCTTAACGCTTGTCGCACATCCGAGGGACTTACGTTGCAAAGCCCCAGATGCTCGATCTTGCCTGACTGTTGTAGTGCGGCCAATGCTGCCAAGGTTTCCTCGAAAGGCACGCGCGGGTCCTTGGCATGCAGTTGGACCATGAACAATCGGTCGACTTCGAGCGCTTGCAAACAACCGTCGATAACCTTGTTCAAGTGCCGCGGGCTGCCAGCAGGAACCCATTTGCCTTTGGGCCGAGCAAGTCCCACTTTCGTCAGAATGCGAATTTCGTCGCCGGGACCTTGCCAAGTCTTGACCGCTTGCCGAGCAAGTCGTTCGCAGTAATGCAGTTCCTTGTCATTTAGTGCATAGACATCGGCCGTATCAAGAATGCGAATGCCTTGATCCAGTGCAAGATGAATCAATGCAATCGCGTCCGATTCCAAGGGTCGACCCTCGGTTGCCAGCCGCAGCAACCCCAGCCCGAGTCGGCATTGCAATTCGCCAAGCACACCAAACTTCGAGATATTCGTTTCCTGGGACAATCCGCAGGTCCTTTACAAATGTTGTTTCAACGAACTATCGTGTTCGCGCGCGTCAATGCGTTGGGAACTACTTTTTAGAAGTGATTTCACGAATGACAAGGTCTTTGTATTGGACAATCGTCTTGCCATCGCCATGGACTTGGACTGCAATGATACCTGACTTTGCAATGTCCGCTTGCTCTTCGACATAGTCAACCGTCAAGACATCATTTAGCCACAATCGAATGTGAGGACCTTCGGCAAGGATTCGATAGTCGTTCCAATCATCCTTCTTGAGAGCCTTGGCCATCAGCTCTTTCGTCGGCCCAGCAAGCACTTTGTTGCGGCGGCTTTCGTCGTACAAGTGCCCATCGAAATCGGCCCCCAAGTCCGCTTGGTAACCGCTGACTTCGTGATGATTCGGGATACGTTTCGTTCGAAACTGCACGCCGCCATTCACAAAGCCTTCGGTACCCACGATCTTGTATTTCAGCTTCAGCTCAAAATCGCCGTACTCTTTCGTCGTCGACAAAAACTCGTTACGCGGAACTTTCGTTTCCAGCGAACCAGCGGTCAGCGCCTCGTCCTCGATCCGCCACGTGTTCTTCGTGTCGCCTTCCCAACCTTCAAACGATTTGCCGTCGAACAGAGGCCGAAAACCTTGTGCGTCGAATTTCTGTTTTTGTGCCGTTTCTTGTGAAGACTTCTTTGGGTCATCCGCACGAACTGAAAGAGCGGCCAACAACGCCAGACCGAATGCCAGGAATAATTTGTAATTCATAAAATCAGCCGATCGTCGTTAGAGAAACAAAACTCGACGCAATAGCGTAGTTACCAGATAAAGCACATGGTTGTCGCGAACTACCGAGACAGTGCAGTTAAAATCATACGTAAAATCAAACGTAATAGCAAAAGGGCAGGATCAGGCACCGTATCTCATGCGAAGCACGTGAATATCCGGTACACTCAACAGAATTCGTGCCGTTTATCCATCGCCAGGTTCTTTTGCTCCAACGCGCTGACTCGGTTCAGAAAGCCCCCGCTGAGGATGTCCAGCCGTGCCGCGTCCAGACACGCCGCGGCGAAGACGACGATCACTTCGCCCGTATTTACCGCATCGCACATGCCCCGCCTCACAGCGGCAACGATGTCTCGCGAGCCGGCGCCGGCCCGGCTTCATCCGCCAGCCGTTTGCGGATCATCGTCGCGATCCGCGTGAAGAACGCCAGGTGCGGCGTGATCTCCTGCGTCTCCTCGCGCGGCACCGCCAGCGCGAACGCCGTACAGTAGCAGGCACATTCCATGTGCCGTCCGCTGAGTTTCAAAAAGGTTTGTTTATTGACGGTTTCGGCACACGGAGTGTGCCTACTACTTTGATAATGCAACGGCGTTGCGTTCTGCGCGACGTCCAGCACATGATCGACCGCGCCCAGATACACCCGCAGCACGCCCGCCGGTTCCGCGTCTCTTTCACTGAGCGACGAGGCGCTAGCCGTCGGTTCTTCCTCGCTTTCACTTCGCGACCAAACGCTAACCGTCGGTATGTTCGTCGGAAGACCACCGGCGGCTAGCGCCTTGCCGCTCACAAAATCACAAACCGAGTGCCATTGATCGAGCGCCGCCGAGTAGTCGTACCCGTGAAAGAACCCGCGCAACTGCTCGAGTGCCGACCGCATCGCCGGGATCGCCTCGTCCTGCAGTTCCTTGATTGGCTCGTCGCTGTCGCCCGTCGCGTTGGCAGACGTCGCCAGCGCATCGGCGAGCGGATCAGCCAACCCGATCAGGTCCACGATCAACCCGCCCGGCTTCTCGCCGTACACGCGGTGTACCCGCGCAATCGCCTGCATCAGATTGTGACCGGCCAGCGGCTTGTCGAGGTACAACGCGTGCATGCAGGGGCGTCGAAGCCGATCATCTAAATTGCGGACGATGACAATGCGGAACGGGTCTTTGGTGTTTTTGAACCGCTTGGCGAGAGCGCTGCGGCGTAACTTCTCGCGGATGTGCGGATGCCAATCGGCGCCGTCAGCGACGCGGCCGGTCATCACCATCATCACAACGGTCGATCGCTGCTGCGCGGCGTCAACAACAGTCTCGTCAACGTCAATACATACTGCCGCCTCGTGCTCTTGTCCAAGCTGATGTGTCGAAGGACTTCCAATTCGTTTCCATCATGAGGGTCGCCCATTGCGGGAAATCTGGTGCATCTTCAATCCGTGAACCAACCATTAGGTAATCACCGAGCGAATCCCAGTATCTCATCGACTTTCGTAGGCTCTCCATGTCTGAAGGTGCTCTTCCTGCCTCAAATTGATTCGATATGAGGCCCAGCACGCTGATTCCAAAAAACAGTGATTCATTTGACGGCTTGTCGGTCAGTCCCGCAAAGCAATTACATGCAAATGTGACAATCGGTGATCCGGGAACCAAATAAAGGGAATCGAATGGACGATTCTGCAAATATGCTTGGCCGCGTACAAGACGACGCTTTTTTGCGGTTTAAGTCTGCCGTTAGCTTCACCATAACAATGGGCTTTACTGGACTCGAATCATCGGTCTCCACGGTGTGAGCTTGGCGATCTAACCAACTGAGCTAAACGCCGCCAATGTCAACGTTCACACTTCAGTCAACGCTCGTCGTCTTGAGAAGCTGATCGATGCACGCGTAACGAATCGCGGAGGATGGGCTTCATTGCTTTTGATCCTAGGTTTTGTTCGGCTATCGCCACTTCTTAGACGACTGCCAATATTTTGTTGTCTGTTCTGTGTGCGGTCTGTTGGGTAAAATGAGCGGCGCGGCGCTAGCCGCCGGTTGCCTGTTGGGTGAAACGAGCGGCGCGGCGCTAGCCCAATGCCGCTGACTTTGGAAAACTGTTTTCGAATCGTGAGTTTTGGCACAGCAATTGCGCATGCGAGGTAGGTTTGCTACGAATCTGCCATTATTGCTGAGTTCTGTTTATGAGCAAGCCTCCCGCCAAAGTCACGCCTCGATCTAAAGCTACGCCTCCCCGAAATGAATCAAAAAACGAGGAGCAATTTATTGCGGCTCGCGAGCTGCTGAGCAAGCTAATCGGTTTACCGGAGATCCAAAAAGCGTTTAATCCTGATGCGCCTCCGAACTCGAGGATGGTATACACCAATAGTGTTACGCTTTGGATGCTAATTTTGCAGCGTTTGGGTAAGGGGCAATCGTTGAGCGAGATCGTGACTCAAGTCATCGACAACGAGCGAGATCTCTTACCAGACAACAAACGTGTCCGTGATGACACGTTAGCCGATGACACTTCGGCATACTCCAAGGCTCGTAAACGACTACCGATGAAGGTTATTGAAGACTTCTCGAAAATGGTTTGCAACTATCTTGGAAGTACTAGCGAACCGATCTTTGATGGTCGCCGCGTTTTTATTCTAGACGGTACAACGATCACATTGCCACCGACGCCAGCACTGCAAAAAGCTTTTCCGCCAGCCACCAATCAGCACGGTACGTCTGTCTGGCCTGTGGCAATGCTGATGGTTGCCAACGAGATGCAAAGTGGCTGTGCATTGTTGCCCCAAATTGATCCGATGTACGGCGAAAAGAATAGCAGCGAAGCACGACAAGCTAATGAAATCATGCGTCAATTGCCTATTGATTCGATTGTTGTAGGAGACATTGGCTTTGGGATCTTTAGCGTCGCGTACGGTAGCGTTTCTTACGGACATGACTTTTTATTTCGACTTTCAGCGTCACGTTTCAAAGCCCTTCGCCGACAGGCCGAATTATTTGACCAAGGCCCCACACATAAGACCTATCGCTTGAACTGGACACCGAGCGTCAAAGATCGACTTTCCAATCCAGATCTTCCGGCCGATGCCTCCATCGAAGTCGTTTTACACGACGTTATTCTTGACAATGGAAAATCGCTGTTCGCGGTGAGCAACCTTGAAGTCGATGCGATCTCAGCAGCAGAGCTATACTCCTATCGCTACGATGTGGAGTTCGATATCCGCGACATAAAAGTAACGATGGACACCGAGAATATCCGAGGCAAAAGCGTTGAGATGGTTCGCAAGGAACTGATGACTTCAGTGGTCGCATACAATTTAGTTGCTCAATTTCGCCGCCAAGCCGCCAAGCAGGCCAACGTCGAACCTAGGCGTCTTAGCTTCAAGGGTGTGTGGACAACGTTCCGGTCGGGTCTACTTCTTAAGGAACCAAGAAGCTACGAAGAGTGGTACGCACTTTATACAAGGGCTTTGCTGCGCGCCGGAAAACGAAAGCATCCCACTCGAAAGGCTCCTCGCGAATACCCCCGACAAGCCCACCCAAGACGCCCGAAAACCACTAAGTTCCAAAAATCACTCCGCAAAAAAGAACCACCAGACGACCCAAAACCTCCCCCTGTAGAATGAAAGTCAGTGGCATTGGGC
>JANMNK010000932.1:0-1520 GCA_031373875.1 Pirellulaceae bacterium
GAGCAAATTGCGACCAGGATTCCCATTATCCAGCTTGCGTTTGTTCTCGACAGTCTCGAGGAAATTCCAACGGTTGCCAACGACGCAGCAACCATACTAATGGTGGCGCCACGCGAAGCTGATGCAAATACGCCCGCAGCAATGAGCGCGAGAGCAACTAAAGCGGTCAACTGTTTCGAGTCAATTGTCGCCAACCGGTCCTCAATCGCTCCGATAGTCGAAGCGAGCCATGACTCATCTTGAATTTTGTAACGATTATCCGCTCTTCGGCGCGTTGACGATGCAAACGCAACGCAAATTAATCCCACAGTGCCAGCCATGCAAACATTGAGAAATCCTCCGGCAGAATTTCGTGAAACAAACGTGCCGTAGGGCGTTCCTTCGCGAATCTGCTCCATCAACGGAATCGATTGCCCGATAGCTTGGTAAAGTCCAATGCAGGACATGATGACTCCGTTGGTTGCTAAACAAACAAACAACCAAATGTGCGAAGCCGGATTTCGGAATGCAATGCTTGCCGACCAGCAAAGAATTGCAGCGACAGTCAAGCTACCGATTGCCGATAGACTTTTTTCAGGCGAAACGCTGACGGCTAGTTTGGCTTTCTGAGACTCACCCGAGGAGACTATTTTCGGTGCGACTTTTTTTACAAACTCGATCGCGCTCTTGCTCTCACTCGAAAGTAATGAACCATCGATCGACGCCGTTTCCTCAAGCATCCAGCGTTGCAGTGTCACGGAGTTCGGCTCCCAACTCCCACTTCCAAAAAATCGAACAGATTGAAAAAGACCCAGAGTCGCGATGGCCAGCAACAGATACGCAAGAAACGGGGCCTTCGTTGTCGAGCCATTCTCAAACCAACACAATACACTGCCAACCGCGATGAAAATCGGCAACGGAATCACAGCGTAGATCAACCAACATTGGGCCTGCCAAGTAACGAATCCAAAGTACCAGGGGAGGACAAGCACGATCAATAGCAGCCAAGTTCTCAGGACCACAATTGGGATGTTTTCGATGGTGATTCTCTTGACCGACCAATCTCGACGTAAACCCGCTCTGTAATCTAGCTTTGCAGAAGTACTCGTGTTTTGCTTTCGACGATGTTTAACCACCAGTGCTTGGTCCTTTTATAGTCACTAAATCCACTGTGCGCGACAACGGTCGCTTTCTGACAAGAAGATTGGAGCATGTATTCGAGTTTCGATCACGCGACAATTCTAGCAGTAAGTGTATTCTGCGCGACTCATCTTAAAGGTCGCCGATTCAATTCGCGAGAAACCCTATGTTTTTCGGATCCCAAGGGCATCACCGTACAAACGGCCACTCCTGACATCTCGCTACGGGGCAGGTCGCTGTACTATGCCAAGTCCCCATTTAGTCCCGGCCCGACTACTGCGCTGTTTAGACGAAATTCTGCGGCTGGCGACAAAGTGTAGAACGATTGTCTCAATCGTTCTGTAAGCCATTGAGGACAATTACTTTACTTTTGAACAAAGAATAAAATCGGTCAAAGAACG
>JANMNK010000950.1:0-1770 GCA_031373875.1 Pirellulaceae bacterium
CCCAAGTATCGGTTCCGAGTCGCAGCAAGGGCTCGCGATCATTCCATCGCATCTGTTGCGCGTGATGCCACCCAGCGGCTTGGATAACGACGATCGGAGCCAGCCACCGCGCCCAATTCGGGCGGCTTAAAAATCGCAGCAGGAGCGCCAATCCAAGCGTAACCAGCAGCGCGATAATCCAAAAATTAGTCGACGCCTCCCACCACTGTTGCAGACCAATGCCGAACGCCATCATGGCAGCGAACCACAGGCAAGGCATCGTGAACCGCGATTTATTCGCCGACTGAACTCGCGCGACGATCCACGCCAATACGGCAGCATAAAAGCGCCGGTAGGAATCAACAATTGTCAAACGTTTGGAATGGCCATCCGAAGTCATGCGGATAGCTTATTTGTCGTGCGCTTGGCTGAATAGCATGGTCTCGCAACTTAACGTTTTGTCATCGCGATTTTTTGACGACTTTGTTCGAATCGCAATCTGTCGCAAGTCGATTTTCCACGGATGGCGGACTTGAAAAAATGGGAGCTCGCGAGTTTCTATTTTGCCTGCAGCTCCAATTCCAAAGCTTTGCCACCAACAATTTCCACCGTGACCTCATCCGTTTTTTGATCAGCGCTGCCAGGGTTGGGTTGGCCGTACAAAATGTATTTGCCGGGAGGAATGTCCTTGAACTCGATCCAGTCATCTTCATTAATGTTTCCGCTGCCGCCCCAACGTCCTACTTTTGCGCCAGCCGCATCGGCGATCTGCACGATGTAGCCGCCCTCACGAAGCTTGTTAAACGAAACCGTGACGCGAATGGAACCGGCTTGTTTCATTTGCAATTCAATTGGGTCACCAGGAACGGTAACATCCAGACCCAGACCAGGGCGAGAGTATCCTTTTTTGTGAACCCAAACTTGCCCTGAGCCGACGGGAATACTTACGATTTCAAATTCTCCATTCTTGTTTGAATCGGCGGAATATCCATCTGGCGAATCGTACAAAGCACCATCCACTCGCACAGTGGCATCGGCTATTGGCTGCTGCGCACCGTCGACAACGCGACCTCGCAGTACAGCAGCTTTAGCGAGTTCAGATCGCCCGCTCTCCCATCCCGGTTCGGTGTCCACCCTCAAGTAATACAAAATGCGAGGTGCGAAACCTTTGCAACGAGCGACCAGTCGAAACCAACCGGATGTGATCTTCGTAAACTGCCAGTGACCCTTTTCATCAGAAGTGGTCGTTTCCATCACTTCGTGTTTGTAGCCACCTTCGGATTGAGGCTCGACGGTCTCTAAAGTGATCGTTGCCTTAAGAGGCTTGTCGGTACCGACTTCGAACAAATGCCCTTCGACGACTCGACCGTCTTTAAGTTCGAAGCCGTGAGCTTCGAGTCGCTCGTCGCTGACTGCAACGCCTTCGGGGACTTTCACATCCCGCCAATCAACATCGCCGCCGGTGTAAATAGTCAGGACGGCGATCGGTTCTGCGTCCTTGTTATCTCGCAATGCACTCATGTGGCGAGGCAAATTCTTTTGCATTTGCCAACGGTCTTTCTGCCAAATGACGAAGACCCAATCGGTCTCGACCGAGCGATCATCTTTTTTTTCGCCATTCGGGTCCAGCCAAAAACTTTTTCCGATCCCGTTTCGGACAATGATTCGTTTTGGCGACTCGATCTTGGCGAAGTCAGCCAATACCTTCGTCAGTTTTTCTGCATCCCCCTGACATTCCGAATGCCATTGCCCACCACCAAACGGCGGATCCTCCCACCACGCAATTCGATG
>JANMNK010001056.1:0-1939 GCA_031373875.1 Pirellulaceae bacterium
GTCAACGAGTCGTCGACTTGAAGCGAATCCATCATCAACAATCGCAAAATGAGACAACGCAATAGTTATGAGACCGATTCTAACAAGGCCGAGGCTTTGCCATAAGCAACAAAGCGGAATTCCAAAAGCGGTATCGTTCACAAAATCCAAGAAAAACCCTAGGCAAGTCAGTTTGCCGGCGCTCCAATGATCCAACCGCCCTACGAAAACTGACTTTTGGCACAGCAGTTGCTTTGATTAGGTAGTCCTGGCAAGGCCGAATGAGGCCATTTCGATTGTGCGGAGAATGAATGATGAAAACACTGTTAAGCAAGAACATTAAAAAGGCAGCCCTGGCGGCGATTTTGGTTGGATGGTCCACTCAAGTACAAGGCCAAGGACCTGCAATAGCGCAACCCATTGCAAATTGGTCCTACACTAACCACTCGAGCACGCTCGTCGAGGGAGCCTTGCGAGGCCAATCCGCAGTGATCAGCTCTGTGGGGCAAACCGTGTACATGGATAGCTTAGCCGCTGTCAATTACGCCGAGGCTTACAAGCGAGCCATTGAAAACAGCGTCGCGCTGACAAAAGCGTATTACGAGCGACGCGAAATGCGGAATGAATACAACCTCAAGTACGGCCCGAAAGCATTTGTCGGCGAGGCGAGGAAAAAGTTTATCGAGTATTACGCGCCTAAACGCTTGTCGGCTCAAGAATTCGATTCCCAACGTGGAGTTGTTACTTGGCCGCACATTTTGCGACAAGAACAATTTGTACCGGTCAAGGAGCAAATCGATCAAGTGTTTTCGACTCGCGACGCAACCAACTCTGGAGACGGCAGCCCGACACACCGGGAGACGATTCAGTTGTGTCAAGCATTAACGGGTTTGCTTCGTGAGAACATTGGCGGCATGACTCCGGACCAGTACGTCAACGCACTCGAGTTTATTCGCTCCGTGGAGCTTGAAGCGAGGACCCCGTTTTCAGCCGAAATTAAGCCGGTCATTGTTCCCGCTGTTGAAGAGAAACCAGCTGAGGCTGTGGCACCACCCGTCAAGAGCGATTCGGATACAGCCAGCTTCGCGAAACCAACAACTCGCCGAAAAACATAATTGATTTAGAAAGAAGATTCTCCTCTTAGCTTTTTTGGTAGTGTGTGTGGGGTTAAGAGGAGAAGAGGCTGCCGAGG
This sequence comes from Pirellulaceae bacterium, assembly GCA_031373875.1. Lineage (GTDB taxonomy): Bacteria > Planctomycetota > Planctomycetia > Pirellulales > Pirellulaceae > JANMGV01. Next base: position 1,172 of record JANMNK010001056.1, read on the forward strand.
AGAGGTGTTGCGAAAGCGATTCCTCTCCTCGGTTTTTTTGTAAGCTTGAGATGGAGTCTGTTTACAGAGAACGCGATAGCCCCGCGCGAAACGCCGACTGCATGTCAAATGCCACCGTATTTATCTCGGTGGATCGTTACCTCTGCCCCGTCTAGAGGCAAAAGGTCAGAACAGCAGCGTTTTAAGCGTGTCGGTCATTTCATCACGCGCTTCGGTTGTCACAGTCTTAGCCACCTAGCGCAACGGTTGTTGCGTTGTGCATTTTGCAGGTAGCGGATGGGCGAAACACGATTTTGTTCGCAACAATTTGCGGCGGCAAATGCCAAAATGCCATCGACCAGCTATCATAGCGGTCATTCCCACGGAAAGCCGATGCGGACCACGGGACTCGCCCGTGGAATTGACTGCTTCTTCTGAAAAACCTGCCGATTTGTATCATGCCATATTTGGACGCAATTACGGGCCCCGCGATGGGGCGTCGCTATCCCTTGGAAAACAGCCAGTATGTCATGGGACGACACCCCGAATGCGACATCGTTCTGGAAAGCGGCTCCGTGTCTCGACAGCACGCCAAGATTTCCAAAAGCGGACCTAGCTTTGTTTTGGAAGACCTCAAGAGCCGGAATGGAACTTTCGTCAATGGCCGACTCATCAACGAAACAACCAAACTGCTCGAGGGGGACACGATTCGCATTTGCGATATCGAACTGAACTACCACGAGGAAGTCGAATCGTCGGCCTTGACCGCCCATCCCTCCTCCGAAGCCT
>JANMNK010000905.1:0-1644 GCA_031373875.1 Pirellulaceae bacterium
ACCGGTTGTCACTTACGTACCAAAACCAAAAGTCGTCTACGGCAAACCATTTATCGTTCTCGAAGACAACGATAAGAACACTTTCATTTTCAAAGGCGGCAAGTGGTCCGAGCACGATCGCTCAATCGCCGATTGCAAAAAAGATTGCCAAGTCAAAGAGCTGTCGCAAAAAATCAACGGTATGACCCGTTACGAGATCTGCGCTCCCGTCTCGTCGCACTAACGCGACCAAATAGCCAAATCTTAAAACACTATCAACGACTGAATCCGCCGCCACTACTGGGCAGCAAATTATTCAGTCGTTTCTTTTTGCATGAATCAACAAGTCGCGTCGACAAATCATCCTAATCGAAATGTCGATTTACGATCGAAACTTGACGCTGTCCAAATTGAGTTCCTTTAATCTTTGTCCTTCAGCAACTCCCGCATTGAGTCGGCCATGGCCTTGCCGATCCGGTTGAACCAGATGGCGCTGCCTAGGTAGTGATAGGGGAAATCGCCGCCGACGAGTTTCCATTGTTCCGTGTTTTCTCGCCAAGTCGGAAACAACTCTTCGGCTGCTTTGTCGACGAGCAAGTCAGTGCGAAACGCGACGACGTTGCCTTTGAATTCGGGCACGTCGTTCATGGCTAACTGCGCGTTGCGAACGATTAACATCGCCCCTTCGGCTGGCTTGGAACCATTCTGACCCATCGCGGCGATCACGAAAGGAAGATTCGGGACGTTCAAATCTTTGCGAACATCGCGAATGAAATGCTCCATGTTCGATTGATATTCATTCTCCGCGCCGTATTGGTCATTCCAACCTTGGAACCATACGAACCCAGCAATCTGTAACTTATGAACTTTCAAAACCGGGAGCAGCGTCGCGTAATTTTCCTGGACATCTTTCACCTCCGACATCATGTTGCGATATGACGAGCCGTAATCTTTCTTGACGTCGTCCATTGTCGGCAGCGGGTCAGTGGTGCCGTTCTTTTCGTTTCTTTGTTTTACTGGACTTTGAGCTTGATCGAGTTCTTTTTGCATGAACTCATCCGTAGGAAAACCCGCCGAGGGCGAGCGGAAAAGTTTAAACAGCGAATGACCGCCCCAAGCGGCTTTGATGAGTATAACGGGCTCTTGAAAATGATCGCCCATCGCTGTTCCAAACTCCAGTTCAACTCCGGTCCGGCCTGGCGAGCCATATCCAATGGTCAACGGTCCGTGCCGATCCAGGAATTTAATAAAAACGTCATCGCGTTCAATCCATTTATCAACAACGCGAAGATGAGCAAACAGTTCCTTGGTCTTCGAATCGGTCGCTTGATGCTCAAGCAGCGTGTTGGGCGCTTTGCCTTCCATGTTCGATTGCCCGGCAAGCACAAAAACTTTTACGGTGTTGTCTTCGGCATACAGGGAAGCATTCCTGCCAAGGACAATCGAAAAAAGAACCAAGCAAATTCGAAATGTCATGTTCGATCTCTTCAAGCGGTTTTTACGGAAGTTGGAGCGATCAATATAACGATTAGGGAACTTGGCGGAGCACGGTGTCAGTTGCTGGAAGCAATCGAGCAAAATAAGGTGGACCGGGCGAGAGTTATTGAACGGGACAATGGTCCCATTCTACGGGCGATCGGAATATTGCCGAACGGGACAATGGTC
>JANMNK010001091.1:0-3158 GCA_031373875.1 Pirellulaceae bacterium
TAGTACTGGTCGTTCGCTGCGTTGAAGTAGTTGGGGTCGATAGAAATGTTTCCATTCGTTCCTGTCGCGTTGGGAAGTCCCTCATAGTTTCCATTGCCTGCAGTTGGATTGTACACGTCGTTGAAAGCGAGATTGATGATAGCGGCGTTGCTGCGTCCGACTCCATGTACCGCATGATTGGTAATCAAGTTGTTCGTCAAGGTCGCACGCGTATTTCCACCGTCCGCGGTAATCCCGGTTCTATTTGCGTTGATCGTATTATTCACGACCGTTGCGTTACCTCCAGATTCAACTCGTACTGCGGCTCCGGAGTTGCGATACAAGAGCGAGTTCGAAAGGGTAACGACTCCATTGTTCGCCGCTGCAACAGCGTTGCCTGAAGAATGATGGAAATCGCTGTTCGTTATCGTCGTCGATCCACCAGATGCCGAAAGCATGGCAAGGCTATTGGCGCCACCAAAACGCATTTTCGCGTAGTCAATTACATTGCCCGTGCTTGTCGAATTGATTTGAATTCCGTTCCAATCTCCGTTGAATCCGTCCGTGGCTCCATTGTTGTTCGTGTCTCCACCAGCCGTATCATCGCGATCGGAGGTGAAAGTTATGGGAAACAGGAGCGTACCATCTGCAATCAGCCTGCCATTCACGATCAAATCGTCGCCTGCAAACATTCGAAACTTGACGATCTGACCGGCACCAATGGTCAAGGTCTGCCCCACGGGCACTGTTACGTCGCCAGTTAAACGGTAGATAATGTCTTTATCGTTCCAGAACCCGTTGCCAACCAGATTGCCTGAATCGAGGACCAACGCATTCGTTACGTTGTTCTGCATCGTGATGCCGGTGATGGTCGGGTTCGATGCCAAGTCCATGCTAATTGCCGCGACGCTGTTATTGTTGAATGTGTTTGTTGTCAGTGTCGAATTGCTGGTTTGGAGTCGAACACCGGATGAGCTGGAATTGGTTATGACGCTGTTCGTGAGTGTCATTGGAACCGATGCGATCAACGAAGCGGAACTCGATGTTCCGCCAAAACGCGTATCAACATAGTCTAGAACGTGACCTGAGCTACCCGTGCGAAGTTGTATCGAATTCCAGTCACCGTTATTACCGATTGTCGCTCCATTGTTGTTGGTGTCGCCACCTGCTGTGTCGTCGCGGTCGGATGTAAAAATGATGGGAAGCGTCGGAGTCCCATCGGCAATCAATTTTCCATCCACAAGCAAATCGTCCCCTGCGAACATTCGGAACTTGACGATTTGGCCGGCTCCAATCGTAAGCGTTTTTCCTGCAGGAACCGTTACGTCGCCGGTCAATCGGTAGACGATGTCTTTGTCGTCCCAGATTCCATTGCCGACCAAACTGCCTGAATCGAGAACCAGCGCATTGGCCGCATTGTTCTGCATCGTGACGCCTGTAATGGTCGGATTCGATGCAAGGTCCATGCTAATTGCAGCGATACCATTGTTCTTAAACGTATTTGCCGTCAGCGTCGAGTTGCTCGTTTGAAGTCGCACTCCCGCTGAACTGGAATTGGTAATGACGCTGCTTGTGAGTCCCATCGGGACCGATGCGACCAAGGAAGCTGGATTGCCCGTTCCACCAAAACGGACTTCGACGTTGTCTAGAATGTGACCCGAACTTCCCGTCCTCAGTTGTATCGAATTCCAGTCACCATTGTTGCCGGTCGTTGCCCCATTGTTGTTTGTGTCGCCGCCGGCTGTGTCATCGCGGTCGGACGTAAAGATGATCGTTGAGGTAGACGTCCCATCTGCGATCAGCTTGCCGTTAACAATCAGATCCTCTCCGGCAAAAGTACGAAACTTGACGATTTGCCCAGCGCCAACCGTAAGCGTTGTTCCGACAGGGACTGTCACATCGCCGGTCAAACGATAAACGATGTCTTTGTCATCCCAGAATCCGTTGCCAACCATCGTACCTGGATCGAGGATCAAGGCATTCGCAACGTTATTCAACATCGTGACGCCCGTGATGACAGGATTGGACGCCAAATCCATGCTGATCGCTGCAACGCTGTTATTCTTGAACGTATTGGTTGTCAAAGTGGAATTGCTGGTTTGCAACCGGACTCCGGAACTCGCTGAATTAATGATGCTGCTGTTCGTCAGAGTCATTGGTACGGATGCAACTAATGATGCTGGATTGCCCGTTCCACCAAAACGAATGTCGACATTGTCGAGTAAATGCCCTGCGCTTCCTGCTGCAAGCTGTATCGAATTCCAGTCGCCGTTGTTTCCAAGCGTTGCACCGTTATTGTTTGTGTCACCGCCTGCCGTATCGTCGCGATCGGAAGTAAAGATGATCTTCGAGGTTGGCGTCCCATCTGCGATCAGTTTGCCGCTAACAATCAGATCGTCGCTTGCAAACGTCCGGAGCTTAACGATTTGGCCAGCACCAACGGTAAGAGTTGAACCTACAGGAACCGTGACGTCGCCGGTCAGTCGATAGACGATGTCTTTGTCGTCCCAGAATCCGTTACCGACCATCGTACCTGGATCGAGGATCAAGGCATTCGCAACGTTATTCAACATCGTGACGCCCGTGATGGCAGGATTGGACGCCAAGTCCATGCTGATAGCCGCAACGCTGTTATTCTTAAATATATTTGTCGTCAGAGTTGAATTGCTCGTTTGGAGTCGAACACCAGACGAAGCCGAGTTAACAACCAAGCTATTCGTCAAAGTCATTGGTACCGATGCGACCAAGGAAGCTGGATTGCCCGTTCCGCCAAAGCGAACTTCGACATTGTCGAGTAAATGCCCAGCGCTTCCTGCTGCAAGCTGTATCGAATTCCAGTCGCCGTTGTTTCCAAGCGTAGCGCCGTTATTGTTTGCGTCACCGCCCGCGGTATCGTCGCGATCAGACGTAAAGATGATCTTCGAGGTAGGCGTCCCATCTGCGATAAGTTTTCCGTTAACGATGAGATCGTCGCTTGCAAACGTACGGAACTTAACAACTTGACCAGCACCGACGGTAAGAGTTGAACCTACTGGAACGGTGACGTCGCCGGTCAGTCGATAGACGATGTCTTTGTCATCCCAGAATCCGTTACCAACCATCGTACCTGGATCGAGAATCAGGGCATTCGTAGCGTTATTCACCATCGTGACGCCCGAAATCAGCGGGTTCGACGCCAA
>JANMNK010001094.1:0-4305 GCA_031373875.1 Pirellulaceae bacterium
TGATCAATTTCAATCCGCTACTTCGCGCAACAAGTAAGGCACATGCGAGTGTAAGGCAAAAACCGAAGTCGAATTGCAATGAATCAATCAATGGATACGGTCGAATGCCCGTTAAAGTCGAAAACATTTTCTTGAAGACTAGCAGCCACTCTACGACAAGCATCACGCCGACAGACGCACCAATCCACGCGCAACTGGCTTTCAAGCTCATCGGATCTCGAAATAAAATCACTCGAACCATCCCGATTGACACCGGAATCAAAAGGATGATTTTAATTGCGGCAAGGACCGAATCCTCTAAATAAATGTCGATCAAATATTGCTCGGTTTCTTTGGGAAATACTAACTTGAACAACAGAATGATCACTGGCACGAACGTTGTTATTAGGAAGAGACGACGTAGATCAAATTGTGTTCTCCCTGGTTCAATTTTCAACTGTTCCGCATTCGTTGAGGCGACGGAAATGCGAAGAGCGTTTCGAAGAATCTCCAAAACAATGAAGATCGCTGCAAAAGCTGAAAAACAGACAGCAAAGAAATAAATCGCGAATTCAACAGTTAAATTATTCTCGACAATCCCAAGCGGCGCACTCATTCCAATCAGTAGACAGCAAGAAGCGGAGTAAAGAGCGAAGATAGACATCGTAAGCCGCCAAAACAACGTCGCAGCTGCGAAGGCACCCCATATTGCAATCAACACAATCTCAGAGGCCATCATTCCGCAAAGAAACGGCGACAGCATCAGTCCTGCAAAAATGTTGAAGCCCAAAATGAGCACAACAAGGACGGTTCGTAAAGCGGTTTGCCGTTTTTGATCCATATGTTGTAAACATTCAGTCGAGAAAACTACGGTGGTACAACAGATGCCGATGGCGAACAGTTCTACATTACATGATCGGTTTAGTTCGGCTTACATGGTCAACCTTGAAACCTTGGGGTCGCTACGACCAATCCGAGAAATCTCAGGTGTTTTCCACATCAGGCTGTCCGAGGCGTTGCTCATTCGTGATCTTGGATCGACATTCGAACGTAGGCCATTCGGTCGACGAACACATTTCGTCGCTTTTCTGTTGGAGGTTCTTGCTCAAACGATCATGCATCCTCAGTTTGCGAACTCGCGATTGCTTTTCGACACTCGCTTGCCCAAATTCTCGCGACCGATGTACTTTGCATTTGGGAATTGTGGTGCGGATCGTCTTTGGATGTCGAGCACTTGCCGAGCGCGATCGCCAGGGTTGGGGTGTGATTTGACGAAGCCTGGAACATACTTCATCCATGGAGTTTGTTTGCTTTGTTTATCCTGCCATCGCGACAAAAGCTTGGCAAGCTCATTGGGATCGTAGCCCAATTGCATCATCCATCGGACCGCATCCTCGTCCGCCTCGGTTTCTTGCTCGGGGCGAAACGGTCGAGTCATCAACGCACACCACATCATGCCATCGCGAAAATCGTTTGCACGATTGAGTGCTTTGGTTTGTCTCAACAGCAGTAATTGATGCCCGCGATCGAGGTGCGATAGCTCATGTCCCACGACTCCCATCAAAGCTGCCTCCGATTGCGAGGATTCCAATAGACCCGTGGTAAAAATAAGATGTCCACCGGGAATAGAATAAGCGTCGGCTTCTCTGGTCTCTATGACACGAATATCAATTTTCGAATAGCGACTTGCGTTCTTCATCAACGGCTGGACCATTGCCACGAGATCACGAAGGTAATCAACAGTCTTGCCCCCCGTGACAACTTTGATACGACGCGCTTTTGCAAATTCAGAAAACTGAGTGAGCAGAATTTTTCCGTGTTCATCTTCTTCTTGGGTAGTGATCTCGATCTTATCAAGCTGGGCTCGCTGCTCGTCCGATAATTCGCCGAACATGCCTGGCAGAAAAGCGCTCCCTTGTTTCGATAGCTGGTCGAACATTTCTTGCAACGGCGCGGTCGGATCCGCGGGACCCTGAGCAGGTAGCGTTACGACGAAGAAGAGGAGCAAAAGACCAACTTGCATCAGCGTTCTTATCAGTTCCGTTGGCATACGTGAGTCCTGCATGTAAAAGTCGAAAAATCGCGTTGCGATTCATGATTCATTGTACAGTCGAAATGCCATTGGTCGTTCGATTTGCCAGAATTCCATTCTTCGTTTAGCCGCGCAGCGTGTTATGGGGCTACGGACATTGTGGTATTGGTAATTGCCGCACGCGCCTGCGGCGGCTAAACATGAAGACGCGCCTTCGGCGGCTAAACATTTACGAGGGGACTTCTTCGTTTAGCCGCGCAGCGCGTTTGGCCGCAACTGACATTGGGCGATTGGTCATTGCCGCACGCGCCTACGGCGGCTAAACATGAAGATGCGCCTTCGGCGGTTAAGCGTGACGACGCGACGTTCTGCCGCTGGATCTCGGCGAACCAAACTTCGCACGACGGTTTTTAGATCCAGTTGTTTCTTCGGAAATATACGAGCAAGCTTACTGATATGCTGGCCATCACGGTAAGTGCAAATGGGTAGCCAAAATGCCAACTTAGCTCGGGCATGTACTTGAAATTCATGCCGTAAACTCCGGCAACAAATGACAAAGGCATGAAGATCGTCGAGATGATGGTCAAGACCTTGATGACTTCGTTCATGTTGTTGTTGATCGACGACATGTAGAAATCTCGCAAGTCAGCGGTCAAGTCTCGATAGGTGTCCACCATATCCGTTAGCTGCACAATATGGTCGTAGCAATCGCGCAGGAACAAACGGGCTTCATGCGATATCAACGTGTTTTCGTCGCGTATCAATTCGTTGACCATTTCCCGGTGAGGGCGAAGCGACTTTCGCAAGCCCAACAATTGACCTCGCAGATTGTGTATGTCTCTAATCTGCTTCTTTTGTGGGCCAGCAGCAATCTGTTCCTCCAACTGATCCGATCGGTCACTGAGCAATTCCATCACCGGGAAGAAACTATCGATGATTGAGTCCAGTAATGCATATAACAGATAGTCGGCTTGCAAAGTTCGCAATCGGCCGCGATTCTGCCGCAGTCTTAGCCGAACAGGTTCCCAGCAGTCCCCCGGTCGCTCCTGGAAAGTGACGACAAGTCCTTGCTTGAGGAAGAAACTGATTTGTTCGCTTTGCATTGTCTCCGCTTCGTCGATCATTCGGGCTACGACGAACAAGTAATCTTTGAACTCGTCCACCTTGGCTCGTTGATGGACATTAACGACGTCTTCCATCGCCAACGGATGCAGTCCAAGGACATCACCCAGGTCCTTGATGGCATCGGCACTGCCAAGCCCCGTGACGTCGATCCACAATGTCGGCCACTTCCCCAAAAACTCGCTCAACTCTCTTGCGTTATTTAGGTCGCGTTCGACCATTTGGTTCGTATCGAACGCCATGACACGAATGACGGTTCGTGGAGCATTCGGATCAACGTGAATCGTCCCCGGCGCTGTGCCTGGTGTCGTCTGCCTGTGTAAGAACACTTTTTTGCGACGAACTGGCGAACTGTGATTTTTGTGTGACATCGACAAGGCAACTCCAATAAGGCCGACTGTCTGTTTGGATGATCGTTCGCATTTCGTTCGTCAGCAGATCAAAGACTATATTCTCGAAACGGAGAGACTCCAAGCCCATGTTGCCGCCGATACGCTTGGCTGATTGTTATTGTTCCTCCAGGCTCGCGTATGATACTAAATCAGCAATGATTCTACTTTTCGAAAGTCTTACAAATCTCAAAACAGGTCGAGTTGCTTGAGCTTAGCCGCTTGTTCTGTTTCGCCCGGCCAAGGGGGCAGGGCAGGCAGGCTTGGCAGGTTCATGCTGATGGCTTGGTGCATTTGACGGGCAAAAGCCGGAGCATATTTGTCATCGGGTGCATGAGTGAAAACGAACGGCGACAGTCCTTGTCTTAACCATTCGGCGATTGTCGGTGCCCACTCGTCGATCCAGGGCTGGGTGTCTTCGATTCGGTTGCGTCCGACGATACGAAGGAAAGGATGCCGGGCCGTCACAGTTGTTCGAATCGGAGTCTTTGGTTTACGTGTTTGGGATACCTTTTCAACTTCGTCGTCAGGTGGCTTAGAATACAAAGGTCGGCTATCAAATAGAACTTTGTCCATTTGTAACTCGACAAGGATCGAGTCCAGCCAGTTTTCATTTTGTGCTTGGTCGAACCAACCTGCATTGCGAACTTCTACCGACCAAGGCAAATGAGTTGGCAAAGCACGCAAGAACGCTTCGAGTGCTGATTGCTCTTTCGGTCCGAAATCGGGTGGAAGCTGCAGGAACGATGGTCCCAAAGAGCCCGCTTGATGAAGAACGTCTGC
>JANMNK010001122.1:0-2826 GCA_031373875.1 Pirellulaceae bacterium
CTTGCTCGCTGCAATTTCAACTGGCATCGGTCGGTCAGGAACGCGAACGACAAATCTCTCAGCTTTACGCTTTAGGCTCATCCCGTAGGTGTTTAGTACAAGCTGCATCATGACGCCGTAAAAAGAAGTAGATCATCAGTCGTGTGATAAAATTACTATCAAAAATTCATCCCGTACAAATTAACTCCATTTTAAGAGCAAGGGACTGCCTGCGAAATCGATTTCGCCACAGTTCGCCGAATCGAAATGACGTAGTTCTGTCGTTAATCGTCCGAAACAATTTGGGAAAAAATGGTTCCTCTGATATTTGAGTGGGATTGGTAGGATTCTCTGTTAAGGAGAATTGTTATGCAAGATAGGAATTGAATATTACATGTTTGAACTGGAATCGCCGTGGACGGTTGAAGTAAAACTGAATGCGGAAAAGGAAGCGAGCGACGTTCGAGTTGAACATCCGAACTCCGTTTGTATTGCAGCCAGAACCTTCTCCTTTATACCTTCCTACGCTCACAACAACATCCGACTGCCACAATCTTTCGCAACTCCCGCTCAAGAATCGGTTCACCGCCGCGTTCGAGCGCACGCAGGAACAAGAATTCTCCTTAAAGGCTTAGCGCTGTCGCGGCACCTGCCGTTCCGTCATCCGTCCAGTTGAGGACAAATTCACGCTGTTCTTGTGTTTCTGGTGCTGTGCGATGGCGCCGTTGGACATCGGCCTGTCTTAGTCCACCGATCACGGACATTACGTTTTCAGGCGTTGCAAGCTTGTGCCAGATGAGCCAACAACCAACAACAGTTGCTGTTCGTCCAATTCCGCCAAAGCAATGAACGTAGGTGAGAAGTTTCTGATTTAGCGATTCGTCAATCGTGTCGAGAATCTCAAACATCCTTTGTTTCGAAGGAATATCGACATCCCGAATCGGCAATAGATGAAAGCGAATGGACTCGTTGGAGTTCGAAGCGAGATTCTCCTGGATTGGCAGGTAGGGGCGAAACGGATCACCATGATTATTGACTTCGTTGGGCTCCATCAAATTCACAATAGCGCGTACACCAATTTGAAAGAGCTTTTCGAGGCGTTTCTGATGAGATACTTGGTCCATCCCGCCTGGATATGATCCCGCAAGCAAGCGATGTTGGACAACCCAATAGCTTCGTTCGGTCGGTGGTAAATCCTCGGCACTCGCTAATGAAAACATCCTCGACCTCCAAAGAATTTCCGCCCCCAATCATGACCAAGACAAACCGGACCCCGCTTTATCCCCAAATGACGTGATCAGGATTCACCTGGAATCCACACTTGTGGCATTGCGGATCATTCATCGTGATTTTGCCGTTTTCGCAATTGGGACAGCAATCGGAATCGAGCAGCAACTTGACATCTTTACCCATTTCGATACCACAAAATTCGCAGACTGGATTCGACGTTTTGAAATCCCATTCCGCCCAGCAACTTGGACAGCGGTCGTGAGGAACAATCGACATTTGTCCATTTACGATATATCGATGGGGAGTGGAGTCGCCCCACGCCTGATAGAGCTCCTTACCTTCGGAAGTGGCTAGCCCCATTTGCAAAAGCGGAAGGGTGTGTTCGCGATTGGGGTCGAATACCTGCAAATTGAAATCAAGGGCTAGAGAATATGGGCCAAGTTGGGCACTCAATGCGACCAGTTTTTGCTTGAGAGAATCCAATGCGTTGCCTTCGATGAGTTCGGAGATACATTCCGCGATCTCATCAACAACTGGGTCAATTTTTTCAAATAAAATTTTATCCATGAGGGGGTCTGACCGTTCCTTCTTAGTTCGGTTAACGAATTGATTTGCCCAGTGTAAGATATCTTCGAGGACTGATCAAACATTTCGCCACTCCTAGCGAGAAAAACCACTGTACCGCCTATACATGGAAATTCGAACTCATCTCGTCAGGTTTGTGTCACGGCTACTTGGCCTGGACACAACCGAGCTCGATAAACTACTCGCTGAAAGACGGATGCTCCGTCGAGCGATACGAGAAAATGAAAAGGTAGAGCAAGACAGATTGCGAAAGTAGGAATTTGAGCATGTCAAAGAACTGTGTCAGGCAACTCAGCCAGATGGCTGCGGAAGTTCCAAAGAAGGCTCATCCATCGACCTAATTCTATTCGTGCGGAGAGGTAAATCGTACTATGAATTCAGTTGGCGTTACGTTTGAATTTCGGGATATTGAACCTGGCTGGTCGTGTATCAACTTTTCTCATCCCCCGCGACTGAGCAAGAGTCGAACGCACTCTCTCTTACGGTCGCTAGAGACCTTTCGCGCAAACAATCCGATGCGACGAATTGAACAAGTCCAGGTCGTTGAAAACAACGGGATAGTACGTGGGTTAATTGTCTTGTGGTCAATTTTCGAGCATCTTCAAGAACAATCCAAGATCGAACACTTCTCAATTGACCAGGAGGTAAGAGATCTATATGGATCCGAGTATTGTGAAGCGCTTATGGAAGATGCGTTAGGATTTGCATCCGAAAACCCTATCCCCGGCGTGAATGCGCTGCTCGTATCGCGTCGAATGGTCGCCATCGTCATGGTGCGACGGTCTGCGCAAGCTCGCGTTACTACTTTCGAAAAGTTTCTTGCTTCAATTGAAAACGGCCTTGCAGAAGAGCTTCGAACGAAATTCGATGAATGGCAATCCCACAATGATCAAGGTTACTTTTGTGCCGTACTTCCGGATGACTATGTTGTCTAGATGATTACCTGTTTTGTCGCAGCTTGCACCTTCCCCCATACCTCCCTCTGCCCACCCCAACAAGACACCGCAGCAATCTTCCGCAACTCGCGCTCAC
>JANMNK010001128.1:0-3118 GCA_031373875.1 Pirellulaceae bacterium
CCTCCTGCCTTGTTGAAACGGATTTTTCTAGTACCCGAATCATGGCAGAAAGGCCGTTTTTTGTTTACCCAGGTTTTGCCAAATCAAAATCGACACCGGCGGAACGCCGGTTACACCCTGTCGAAAGCACATGCCGCTTCAAATGGTCACACGAGTTATCGGGCTCTCGCGAAGTAGATACCATGAATGGAAGCAAGAGAATCCTTGTGGACTGGATGATCGATCTTCCTTTCCCAAGAAGTGCGTTCACCAAATTACTCCGACTGGAATCGGAGTAATTCGAGAGACGGTCGCGTACGACGAATATCGCCATGTTCCCACTGCCATGCTTGCTTGAATTGCCGAGTGGCTTGGAAGGGTCTTCGTTTGTGCTTACACGTCGTACCGACGGATTCGCATCTATAGATGGAGACGACCAAGTTTAGGTACTTATGCGATGTCCGTCCCGTAAGGAGCCGATGACAACACACCGTTCGTGGCGGAAATTAGATACTCTCTATTGGAGTACCAATCCCCGTTTAAATCAAACGTTTCGCTGCCGGTGGAGGAATTGTAGTCAATCCTAGCCACTCCAAGTTGACCGTATGTGAGCGGGCTTGCAAGCGGGCCGTAGATGCTTGCTGCTGCTTGCATAAAATACACGGATCGTTGCTGAGCTGAGGCTGGCAAATTTTTTGCACGCGGATTACCAACAACGCTTGCCGTGCCATTTTCTTCGACGAGCAATGCGGTTTGTTCGTTGATTCCGATCCCTCGCGGTAACGCTGGCGCTACCACTTTTTCGTCTGCATCGAGTCGGGCCATAAATGTCGTCAACCGACCCATACGATCTCGTTGCCGAAAATGGGAGTCCGTAACGACGTTATTGAGAATTCCTAAATAACTTGTTTGCCCCAAGTGGTTCGAAGACTGGGTAAAATCGCGTTCATTAATAAATCCACCGTCGAGCGTGATCTTTGAATTGTTCGGCATGCTCAGCGCTTCGGCGGAAGTTACCGTTCCGTTAACGGCGCTAAAGTCAAAATCGCCGAGAACGGCTAGGCCGGCGCTGGTTCCGCCAATGGTTGCATGCCTTGCGATTGCGTCGTAGATCGCATCTTCCATCGCAGAGTCCTTCCAGAAGTTGACGTAATCAGCCTGATCGCCGCCTGTGATAAAGATGGCTTCGGATTTACGAATAAGATCCACAACCGTCGCATTGTTGGCACCAGCAAGGCTTGGAACAACTAACGTTGCCACAGAGTCTAGAGTTGGAACAAGCTGTTTGATGTATTTGTTGTATGAGTTGCTTCCCGTGACCGTCAAAACAAGAAAATCGCCGCCCAGCGCTTTCTGGCCCATCCATTGGAAAAGCGCATTAACGTCGGCTCCACCTCCCATGAGGCCCAGTCCGCCACTTGTCAAGTTCACTACCTTGTCTGCGGCGTTGCCAGTAACCGAATACTGGTAGTTGGCCGGTGACGCCGCTTTAGTTTCGATTGGCAACGGATCAGGATCACGACCATTTATTTTCAATTCCGGGGCGCGTTCTTTGTTGATAAACGCGACCTCCATGAAGAAGTCTTCGGACGACACGACTCCATCACCGCTTACATCGAAAGCTCGATTGATTTGTGTGCCTTTGCTTAAATGCTTGGAAATCAGGAAAGCATCCAATGGCGTAACGTGGCCACTATAGTCGACATCGAAGTTGTTCGACGGATTTTGTATTCCCGCAATTGCTAGCGCCGAGTTCAAGTCGGCGGCCATCAGTTGGCGTGTCTCAAGTGTTTCGAAACACAGGGATAGATTGCGTCTTTCGGAGTCGAGATTGCAGCTATCGAACGATCGTTTTCCGATAATCAACTCGTTTGTTTGGCGAACAACTGAGGCCAATCGACGAAATGGATTCTTCATGTGGCGTACTTCCCAGAGAGAGTTAGAAGGCGTTTAGCTGTACATTCGTTTGGATGCTCATTGTAATGCTGTTCAAGGGCCAACGGGGGCCATTCACTGCGCAATGTCAAAATCGTTGATCGCCATCGAAAAGCAAGCGATTTTTGACTTGTTATTTTTAATTATTGCGTTCGAACGAATGTATTCTCCTAAAAAGCTTTTTGTCTCTTGAGAATCGGCGATTCAAGCGGCCGGTCTCCGTGGCAAGATACCAGTCGCTCAGTATCGGTCATCGACAGAACCTCCATTTAGCTGCGGTCGCATGTCGTCACTTCGATCCATGGAAAGTAGCCTTAACAACCACAGGCACTCACTCTTATCCACAGTCACCCGAACTACCCAACTGGTTCTCAATCTGTGTTAACCACGCTGTCAGTTGTGTTAACCCGCTGTGTTCGGGAGGTTCCGAATGGCAGCTCAGAAAAACTTGACTTGGCTGTGTACAGATTGGAGTGCCATTCGATTTGATTCTGTAGACGCGTCTGAAGAAACATGATTTTTTCGCGAACCAGTATCAATCCTGAGCGTCCATATCTGCAGCGCGCGACGAATGTGGTCGCAGAACAAGGAATCTGAAAAGCAATCAATCAGTGGATAAGAGATCATGTCTTCAATACGGCCCAGTTTTACCCGGTCAACACTGACCGAACGATTTAATGGATCGAAGGGTTGTATCGCGTCGCAAGACGCGAATACGCTCCGCAATGTCCATTTTCTCGGGCATCCACATCGGAGGTAACACTCGGCCGTACTAACGAAGCAAACGTTGGCGAACCCGGTGTTACCTCAAAGTGACACCGGGTTTTTTCGTGCCTATTTTAGCGCTTTAGACTGTAGCAGTTTAGGAATTTAGGAAGAGCAAATGCAAGTACTTTCTTACCTACAGCCTAAATCGCTACCGCCTACAGCCTGTTCACGGACTGGTAGCTGAGACGGTATAGCGGCGGTCTGAAGATCCGCAGAGGAGGGTTCGAGCACCTCCCAGTCCACTTTGAGAAGTTTGAATTGAGAAGTTTGAAGTTTGAAATTTCACACTTCGAACCTCCCCGAGCGCAACCCTCTTCATAACGATACTCTCTTTTTCGCGATGCAAAACCAAGAGATTAGTTGGGTTTGACGGGCTTGAACAAGGAAGCGGGACCGTAATTTATTAATGCGAAACGCAATTGACATTCAATACCTT
>JANMNK010001133.1:0-1826 GCA_031373875.1 Pirellulaceae bacterium
TCGGGCAACTGGTTCTTTTCTTGATCAATGGGAGTGGCGGTTTCGGCGGCTTGCAAACATTCCATCAGCATTTGCTGCCAGTGTTCCAGCGATTGGCGACATGATGGATCGACGAGACAATGGATGGCTTGGTTGCCAAAGTCGATCATCTCCTGGGACTCAAGGGCAATGAACTTTGCGATTCGCACCGTTGGAGCGTCTGCCAACGGATGTGCGTCGCGGATCACAGAATTTGCCTTTTCCAAAACATGAGGAAGTGCGACTTGATAAAGACCGAAAACCAACGATTCGGAGTTGGGAGCCGATTGAAGCTCATCGCAGAAGAGTCTCAGGGCTTCGTGGGGAATTTTATCGAGACCAAGTGGCGGCTCGCGCATTTCACCGACTCTTCGGCGGATTGCCGTAACGTGTTCGGCGCATAAATAGGCGTGATGACTAAAGGCAGTCTTTAGCTCGTAAATGGGTTCCGCCGTTATTCGGCAAGTGAATATTTCGACCAGTCGACGGAGCACGTAATGCAAGTGCTTCAGGCGTTGAACGCTCTCTTCGACGCTCCAATTAGCCGTGACTGCGTGCTCCATGGAGCATAAACCGGCCAAGAGAGGCAAGCCCCGATATGTTTCGTAGGTCGGCGCAAATTTTGTAGTCATGGTTATTGCCTTCTCGGCGTTAAGGGCGAAACATAGCCAAAGAACGGTTCCGCGAACGTAGACGGTTTTTACTATTGTAATGCTCCGGCTGGAAGCGGGTAACGTGAAGGCATTTGTTTGATTGCAAATCGACTCGGCGTCGTTACTGTTTGGCTAGGAGGCAGAATCGTGTACTTATGGGGAGCGTCAAATCGGAATGCGCTGTTATTCCTATATATCCGTTAGCCTCCGATGTGATAAATTAATGGTAGTGTTGCAGACATGCCGCGCAGAATGAATCTGTATCCGAATTGACTCGGCTCGGACAAACTCGAATGCCAACTTAGGAAATGGTTGGAGATCCGGTGATGCAAATGATGAAAGAAACTCTGACGGTGATTTTGGCAGGGGGCAAAGGGACTCGTTTGGAGCCCTTGACTCGCGACCGCGCCAAACCGGCTGTCCCCTTTGGCGGCGTCTATCGAATCATCGACTTCGTGCTGTCCAATTGCCTCAATAGTGGCCTTCGCAAATTGCTCGTACTAACGCAGTACAAAGCGATGAGTTTAGACAGGCATATCAATCTTGGATGGCGTCAATATTTCGTTCGCGAATTGGGCGAGTACATCGATATCGTGCCACCCCAGCAACGCATCGATGAGCAATGGTATCAAGGCACGGCCGATGCCGTTTACCAGAATATCTACGCGATTGAAAAGGAAAACCCACGCTATGTGCTGATCTTGGCGGGTGATCACATCTACAAGATGAACTATCGGGCCATGATCGAGTTTCATGAGCAACGAGGCGCGGATTTGACCATCGGCGCGCTCCGTGTGGACCGCGAATCAGCCAAACAATTTGGCGTCATGCAAATCGAAAGCGATCAACGCGTTGTTGGTTTCCAAGAAAAGCCAGCGGAGCCGCAATCCATTCCAGGCGATTGCGATCATTGCTTGGCATCGATGGGAATTTACGTTTTCAATACGCGATTCCTTTTCGAAAAGCTGTGTTTGGATGCTACTTTGCCAACGAGTCATCACGATTTTGGTAAGAACATCATCCCGTCGATTATCAAAGATCACAAAGTATTCGCTTTTCCATTTCGCGACGAAAATCGGAAACGCGATGCCTATTGGCGAGATGTTGGAACGCTGGATGCCTACTACGAAGCCAACATGGATCTCGTCGCCACCG
>JANMNK010001139.1:0-8341 GCA_031373875.1 Pirellulaceae bacterium
ACAACCTTCATCGCCATCTCCGCCGAACCTGAATACCAAACGATGCGATCCATCTAAAGCGCTCCATGCAAGCCAGAGGTAAAATAATATCCTGTGTCATGGCGAAAAGACCTGCATAGGAATTCGAACTAGGCTGGCTTCGTGAATTTCCGCTTATTACGGAAAGAAATGATTTTGCATTTCCATGCCAAGGGCCTGCGTTTATGGGGCCCGTGATTAGATAACTTGTCACGGTTGCTTGCCGACAAAAAGTTACCTGAACAGATCGCCCACGTTTCGTATTGCAGTAAGATTCACGTTGATATCTAGAAATTTGCCAAACCCGTGAGATCTCAACCATGCTTAGTGCGCAGCGAACCCAAGTTTTCCAACGGATTTTTCATCGAACAGTTCATCGGAAACATCTTTGTCAAGTTTCCACTTTAGGCTGGCCCGAAATTCTCTTTCCGGACCAAGATTCGGCGGCCTCATGGCTTTAATAAGGACCGGTAATCGTTTTTCTCCCACACGCTTCCAGGTCGTTTTCGTTTGGCCGATAGCAACTGGCTTCCCTTCAACAAAGGCCTTGCCCTCCACTAACACAGGAACGCCATCGGAGAATATTACACGCCTTCCAGTTTGCACGACGCCGTCATATCGAAACGAGTAGATCGAAAAATCATCAATCTCCGC
Source organism: Pirellulaceae bacterium (assembly GCA_031373875.1). Lineage (GTDB taxonomy): Bacteria > Planctomycetota > Planctomycetia > Pirellulales > Pirellulaceae > JANMGV01. The sequence continues at coordinate 673 of JANMNK010001139.1, forward strand.
TATTCCATTCGCAAGTTTCGGATCGAACTTCGAGAAATCAACGGTTTGAGCGTCACTATTGAGAATCGTCGCCGCGGCGGATAAGGATGCCATAAAGGGATCAAACACCTCAGAGGTACGTAACTGCTCCTTTGCAAACTCGGTTTTTTCAATCGTATCACCACGAAAAGGATTGAATGAAAAATACTCTTTTCCGCGTCTGAGGAGATCAATATCTCTTCCGCGAACAATGGTCATCGAGTCTCCGGTTCCCGTAGCGAACCTGGAATCTTCAGCAATCAAAGGCTGCAACGTAAAAATCGTTCTTTCAGACGATTTTCCGTCCTCCGCATGTATGAACGCGAAATGCGTTAGGAAAAATCCCTCCGAAGTTTTAAGTGAATGCTCGCAGATACATTCCACTTCGAATCGCCCCATATCAATGGCCAACAATTCGAGATTTTCAAACGACTTCCGAATCGTCTCCTTGTCGGGTTCAGAAGGTGTTCGCAATTCCGCAGATAGTAATCGATCCTTCATTTTCGTCAGTCGATCGATTTCCTGCCCCTCTGTGGATAGTACTGAAAAGAGGCCGATGTACAAAACAATAATTGAGTGCTTAATTCGAATCATCGAAATACTCCTCCAACAAGGAAATAACATAGTGTCACTTTATTCCCCGGAACGCAGCTTCGTTGTTGGGAGAGGCGTAGGGGTCACCTCTGACGTAACGCCGACTTCACAAAGCCCATGCAATCTCCTGAAAGGGAGGACTGATTTAAAGTCAACTGTTTTCATGCACTTTGCATTTGACGTGCCATCGGTTACTTCACACTCAGTTGCGCAGTAGTTTCCTTCGCCGCAGTAGACTAAGCTCTCCCCCAAGTCATTTTGTCCACGCCCTGACTCTAGCTTTATTGCAAAGGGAGCTTGGTGCTCCAAACTTTCCTCGTAAATATTTCGCCGAATGGGAACTGTACAAGCCCATTTTTTATTCGGAAGCAAGTAGCATGGGCCGCACTCAAAATCCACAGGTGGGTTAACACCTGCATTGATAAAGCCTTGTCTGCAAGTTGTAAAACCTTGATAGATCCAGCATTCGAGAACCGGAGGTTGAGGAGTGACACCACCAACTGGAACGTCGTCCGCCTGAACGCTCGAACAGAACGAAAGTACGGAAATCGCAAGATACAACTTCAAAGTGCAAAGAATTTTGTACATCAAATAGTACTCCTCACTTATCAAAAACAATGCTTGTTGAGAACTCTGCCCCACCAGTCAAATCCTTTAACGTAAAGGTTCCGGCCCCGGAAAAATCGCTCTTTGTGCGAAGTGCGATTTCGATGATGCGGTTGCCAATGCGTTGGCATGAAATTTCTGGCGGATTCAGCTTTGTGATTTTGTCCGCCAGTGAAACTGAAAACTCAAGATTCTCTTGCGGAATTGTTCCTGGTTTTGACTCAATCATCAAAATTCGGGCACTCGAAAATTCGCCGTCTTTGGAAACGCGAATTTCGGAGGGCGAGAATTTTATAGCCGCCGCGAAGTCGCATGCCAACAAAAATTCTTCATTGATGGTAGCATCTCCTTTTTTTAACTTGAGCCCAAGCCGCTCAAGGCCATTTCCGAAGCCAGTTCTTGGTGTAACCTCAACGGTTAGTGTCTTGTCGGTTACTGTCCAGTCCTCGACTTTTAGAAAAGCGGAACGCGTGTAAACTTCGACGACTTCAACCTCGTCATGAAGCGTCCCGGCAACCAGTTTTCGTTCGGCATTCGATTTAAACGATAGTTGATTGACCTCGAATTCCACTGAGCCTGTCATACGCCCAACAACATTTACTCGAACAGGATCTGCGCCATGATCCTCGAAAAACAATCTCAATTGCCTCGCAAGTCCACCGATATGCGGCGTTGGATTAATATCGACCGTTATTTCGAAGACCTCTCCATCAACAACCAAGTTGCCTTTCACAGCAGTGGTGACGCAGCCGCAGTCCGAATCTGTTTCTGCAATTCGGAGGGGCGAACCAGCTTTATTCTTCAATTGAATCAGAACCTGAACCGGACGATTCACGGGAACTCTCCCAACATCAACCGTCAAGGTTTCGCCCAATCTGGCTAGCTCTGCTGTACATGAGATCTTGAATGGTTCCTGCCGTGAGTTCGAATCTCTCGATTCTTGGTCAGCTGCAAGTGCGCTAACTGCAGACAGTTCTTTCGCGTTCGATTGGGTCGTTGTGTCAACCGTTTTTGATTGATCGAGCGAAGGGGAAACATTGTCTGGTGTCGTCGTTTGTTGTGCAGAAACCGATGCAAAACAAATCAACAACAAGAGAAGCGGCGATATCCTAGAGATGCGGTTCACAGTTACTTGCCTATTCTTGTGGACTCAAACGTTGAATCGAGAATCTTGCCAAAATCCCAGTTCATTCCTATAGCGAGAGGGGTTGCATGTGGCAAGTATCATATGGAAGCAAATCGGAATTGCAAGAACAAATCCGGAAATTTTTTTCGAAGATTTTCCTTCCCCATTTTCACGATAAACTTATAAAAAGTCAGGCATCCCGCTAGAACAACAGATCGTCAGCATTCGCTAGGTGGGGCTAAAATGACGTCAGTGAGTGGCAATGATGTGTATTTATTGTGGTTTTGCCCGCGCACACGTGGTAAGGAAAAAAGTTCGGTTTTTCATCGTTTCGTAAAGTTTGTGTTTTGTTCTTTGACACGGCCAATTTCGATGGACAATACTGAGAAACATCCTTGGCGTTGAACACTGAGGGGCAAGGGCATGCAAAGATCAGTGGCGAGGAATAACTCGTTCCAACTACATTCACCCTATGCGAAATGAAACGAACCGCGCATGCTCTTTCGTCGGAATTTGCCAAAAGCAACATCGATTTCTTAATCTACGTGGAAAATGTCAGCTCTCGTGCATCGAATACTTTTGAGGCATCGCGAAAATGAAACTTCTACGACGCACATTCGTTCTTGCTGCGATGTTGAATTGCATCTTGATCTGTCCAGCTATCTTGGGCCAATCAGCGAAGCTGGATAGCTCGACATTGGAGCCACCCTCGAATACGACACAACTCGCTAAAGGCGAAAAGTCTCAGCCAATTAGCATTGAAGATTTTTCATGGCTCGAGGGGTGTTGGGAAGGAACCGGTTTAGGCGGAAAATGCACGGAGTTGTGGAGCGGGCCTGCGGGCAATTCGGTCATGGGTAGTTTCCGCTATGTGTCTGATGATAAGGTCGTCTTCACGGAGCATTTTGTCATACGCAAGGAAGGCGATAGCGTCGCGCTGCTCCTCAAGCATTTTGACGCGGACTTCAAAGGCTGGGAAGAAAAAGACAAATGCGTGACGTTCAAATTCGTCAAACAAGATGGTGATAACTTTATGTTCGAAGGCCTCACCTACCGGCGAATGGGCAAGGACAAAATGGAGGTCTATGTCGTCATCGAGGAAAACTCGAAACGCCAAGAAGCAAAATTCGAATTCAGTCGAAAACGTTAGGGTGCATGAAACAAATTTTGCGGAGGTATTGCGTCACAACATTGCAGCCGACCGATGTTGCCCGGTAACGCTCAGTGAGGGTTGTAGGGAATATTCGGACGAAAATCGGCTACCATTCGCAGACATTGTGACTTGGTTTCGTACTGCATTGATCGCAGAAAGTACAGTTTCAATCCTAAGGTAACTCAGGCTGCATGAAGGTGAGAGACCATCGCCTTACCGACTAGTACTGACAAAACTATTGGCCAGCATAGAAAAGTGACTTTCGACGCACGCACGAAGCAAGCGTGAAATAGGTGAGAAATCTCGTTTGATGTTCTTTTATAGGTGAGAGCGAATCATGCTCGGAATTCGGTTTATCAAGACGCCACCCACGACGTTCACGCTTCAGTTCAAAAACGGTACGGTCGTTCGCAAAGGTGCTGGCCTGTCGTTCTTCTATTTCGCGCCCAACTCGTCGCTAGTTCAGAAAAACCAGTCCAGCATCGACGTTCCGTTTGTCTTTGAAGACAACACTAGTGATTATCAGGACGTCACGATCCAAGGCCAATTGACGTATCGAATTGCCGACGCGGAAAAACTTGCGACTGTCATGGACTTCTCGATCGATGGTTTGGGTCGCTACGTTTCGGATGATCCGGAGAAGCTAAAAGAGAGACTGGTACAAATCGTCCAAGTCCGCGCACATGCTTTTGCTCAAAAACAAACTTTGCAATCCATCCTCACCATGTCCGCCGAGCTAAGCGCCGATCTGCTTGACGGTCTACGTCAGTCCGAGATCACCAATATGCTTGGTGTCGAAATCTTGACGCTCGCTGTCTTGTCGGTGAAAGCCACACCGGAAATGTCCAAGGCTATGCAAGCCGACGCGAGGGAAAAGCTGCTCGTGAAAGCCGACGAAGCGGTCTTTGCTCGCCGCAACATTGCGATCGAGTTGGAACGACAGATCAAGGAGAACGAATTGAACACCGAACGCGTCGTCGAAGAGAAACGCAGCGAAGTTCGTAAAGCACAAATGCAAGCCGACATTTCAATAGAAAACCAGCGCACCGAATTAGTCGAAAAACAGGCCGACAATCAACGCAAATTGGCTTCGGTGCAAACCGAAATCTTCCAAGCGACGCTCGATGCCATGAAAGGCTCGGATTGGAAGACGATCATGGCCGCTTCGGGAGGCGGCGATGCACGTCACATCATGGCGATTGCGTTTGAGCAATTGGCGCAGAACGCGGAACGCATCGGGCGATTGGATATCTCTCCTGACTTGCTTCGATCGCTGATCGATACGCCATCGGAAAAACGTGGATCGAAATCATGATGCGACCATCTATCGCACTGGTGACATCGGCGACTCGCCTACAAGGCCTCTTGGCGCGTTGGGGTACGAAAGGCGCGGCGCGTTTTCGAATCAATCAAGCCGTCCAGCACGCAGCGGTCCAACCGCCGCCAGCTCAATCTGCACAACCGTCGCTCCTCCATCGAAAATCGCAACAACAAGCGACCGCCTCTCAAGCCACCATATCTCAAGCCGATGTCGAATTCGATCAGTACGAGCAAGAAGACGCGCAATATCAGTCAACGCTAGAAACTCTCCGCCGCGAAATCGATCTGGGCTTTCCGGTCACCGTTGTCGAACGAAGATATTTGCCGAACTTCGATTTTCGCAACGTGGTAGTCATCGTAGTCTTAGGCCACGATGGTTTGGTGGCCAACACGGCGAAATATGCGGGCGAGTTGCCGATCATCGGCGTCAATCCGGACAAGGCTCGAAACGACGGGATCTTGGTCCCCTTTGCCGTGAGCCAAGTTCGACGGACTTTAAAACGAACGCTGGACCAAGCGGCAAATAGCCGTGAAGTCACTTTGGCTCAAGCAACCATGAACGATGGGCAAACGCTGTTGGCCTTCAACGATTTTTTCATAGGTCGCAAGACGCACGTATCGGCTCGTTATACGCTTCACTATCAAGGCGAATCGGAGCCGCAGTCATCAAGTGGCGTGATCGTTGCGACCGGGGCCGGTTCGACTGGCTGGCTGTCCAGCGTGTTCAATATGACACGCGGTGTTGCAGAATGGACAGGAGGGCAACCGGGTGCTGCCAAGAAACTGCGTTGGGAAGATCGACAGCTTGCTTGGGTCGTGCGCGAGCCGTTTGTTAGCAAACATTCCCAAGCTAGTCTTGTCGCGGGCACCTTGGATTCTGGCGATGAGTTGGTGATGGAGAGCCTCATGCCCGAGTCGGGCGTCGTTTTTTCTGACGGCGTCGAACAAGACTTTCTAGAATTCAACAGCGGCTCCACGGTCCGCATCCAAACTGCCCCACACCGAGCAAGACTGGTCGTGCCTGAATAATCGAGTAAAAGAGCGGCTTAAGCTGCTGTTAAGGCACCCGGACGTATGACCGAGACATAAGACCGAGACAAAAGACCGAGACCCACTCTGGTAGCAAGGCTCTGGCCTTGCTACCAGCTGCACTGCAGGCTCCGGCCTTGCCACCAGGTTCTATGACGCAGGATTTATGACCCTGATAGACTTTGGCCGCGGGTATGCGTTAGCATGGAGTGACTTATCCAGGCTTAATACTTCCATGCGAGGCAAAATCGATGTGCGACCAAGATCATTTTGAAGAAGACTTAAAAAAATACTCTCGCCGCGACATAGGAGTGCTTCTAGCCGCTGGTGTCGGCGCGTCGCTTATTTTGCCACGATCGGCGAATGCGGCTGAAGTCACAGAAAGCGATGTTGTTATCAAGACACCAGACGGCGAGTGCGACGCCTATTTTGTCACGCCCCAAAAAGGAGCTCATGCAGCCGTGCTTGTGTGGCCAGACATTTTCGGGCTGCGGCCTGCATTCCGAAAAATGGGCAAGCGGTTGGCCGAAGCGGGCTACAGTGTCTTGGTCGTGAATCCTTTCTATCGATCCAAGAAATCACCAGTGACAGCCGACGGAACCAATACTCCGATCCAAGAAGTATTTCCTTTGGCTCGAGCTTTGACTCCCAAAACTCACATGGACGATGCCAAGGCATTTATCGCTTGGCTCGATTCGCAACCCCAGGTCGACAAGAACAAGAAGATAGGCACGATCGGATATTGCATGGGTGGGCCTATCGTGATGCGAACCGCTGCTGCGGTGCCCGACCGAGTTGGTGCGGGAGGAACGTTTCACGGTGGTGGTTTGGTCACCAAGAACGAAGACAGTCCGCACCTATTGATACCAAAAATGAAAGCCCAATTTCTGATAGCCGTCGCCGAGAACGACGACCAGCGCGATCCCGAGTCAAAAAACGTGCTCAAGGAAGCGTTTGCTCAAGCCAAGCTTGACGCGGAAATCGAAGTCTACCCCGCAGGCCACGGCTGGTGCCCACCCGATACGAAAGTTTATAACGAAGAACAAGCCGAGAAAGCTTGGGCACGCATGTTGGACCTGTTCGACAAGGCGCTGGCATAATTGGTGAGGCCGAAACCACTTTCAAATTCTTATATCCAATCCGCGAATCGCCCCGTTCCGTGCGGCTTATATTTGGACGGGGTGATGTATTCCGTGTGGAGTAATTATTTTTTATCGTCCTTCTTTTCTTCTTTCTTTTTGTTGCGGTCGATCTTGACGGCTTTGAAATACAGATCAACATTTTCTCGAGGTTCGTCCTGGTTGTTGATGGTGTCGGTGACTTTGACCTTCTCCAATTCCCAGCGATACTCGCCGCGATATTTTTCGTCAGGGATATCCTTCAATTGTTTCGCAAACTTGGCAACGAATCGATGGAATTCGTTGACAGTCGAGAGTTTTTCTCGAACACCTCTCCGGAAATTGAGTCCATATAGGAATTCTTGATCTCGATAATCAGCCCCCGTCGCTTCTCTGGGAAAATGATTGTACAGCTCGTTTATCCAAAGTATTTTTTTTCGCTTGATTCCGACGCATTCAAATCCGTACTCTTTTTCGCGCTCGGCCAGCGTTAGTTTGTCGTTGGGTAAAGGTAGACTGTCGCAGTATTCCGTAAAACAAGCTTCGCGGTAGCCCGCTTCATTCAAGCCCAGTCTTGCTTTGATTCCCTCCGGGTCTTGATAAAGTCGAATCTCCTCCTCTTGGTCAAGCTCAGCCTGCGTCTTCCGCCGTTCTTGGCAATATCCGAAACTTGCGCAAAGTCCTGCCAAAACGAAAAGCGAAAAC
>JANMNK010001184.1:0-3656 GCA_031373875.1 Pirellulaceae bacterium
GATTTGTGGATTATATCCTAGCAATCGTCGTGCGGAATCGATATTGAAATAGTGGTGCTTGCCAAGTTGTGCTGCGACGAATCGTGTCATCGGAGGTTCAGCTTGCCAACCCATCCCACGGTACGCGATTTCGAGCGAGGCCCCTATCGCATACGCAACGGCGAAGGGCACGGATCGGCGTGGTACGCGATCTTGGGCTGCGATGAGGATTTGCGAAATCCACTGCCAGCACTCGATGGGTTCTCCGTCGGTAACAAAGTAGGCTCGTCCAGCGGCATTCTGATCGCCTTGCAATAGTTTCTCCAAAGCAAGCCCGTGGGCCTCAGCGGCGTTTTCGACATGAACCGTGTCGATCAAGTTACGGCCAGAGCCAATTCGCGCCAATCTGCCAGATTGGGCTCGGTCGATCAGTCGCGGTATGAGGTGCGGATCGCCTTGCCCCCAAATCAAATGCGGTCTCAGGCTACAGGTCAGCATTTGCCGAGGAGAATTCGCCGCCAACACAAACTGTTCGGCAATCGCTTTGGTGCGAGGATAATCGCAAAGCCAACGAGTTGGGTACGGGGCTGATTCGTCGATTCCGCATTGGTCGCCACCATCAAACGTCACGCTTGGACTGCTGCAATAAACAAATGCCTGAACTGCATTTTTCTTCGATTGATCGAGTAAAAGCTTTGTCGCATCGACGTTGATCGATTCGAACATCGATCGCGGTCCCCAAACTCCAGCGACGGCTGCTGTATGGATCACCGCATCGATTCCCTGGCAAGCAGTGCTGACCGCGCTCGCGTCACGTAGATCAGCTTGGATCGTTTCGACGCCCAGGCCCTGCAAGTTTGGATAATCGTTGCGAGCGATGCCGCGGACCTCGTAGCCGCGAGACAATAGCCAGCGACAAATAGCAGATCCCAGAAACCCGCCATATCCGGTTACTAAAATTCGCTGGGCCATGCTTGCAAGATACCCCTTGCATGAGAAAGGACGAATAGGTGAAACACGTGCCTTTGACAAGGCACTTTGTTGGCGAAGTTACTTGGACGAAGGCAACATTTTACGGCGAAATGTTTATTCTATGGAAGCTCGGGCCGTACTCGGCGGATACAAACTACGTTGTTATACTGTGAGGCTATTGTACAAGTTTACTTTCGCGGATTCGTGGTCTGCGAATTGCGCTAATCATATTCTGCCCCTTCAACAACTGACAGTCCCACCCATGCAAACTGCTGATCAAGCCCCCGCCAAGTTTTCGACAACCGTTTGGCTTATCATCCTAATCGCGTCCATTGGATTTCTATTTGATACCTACGAACTGTTAATGACGCCATTGGTCGCGGCACCGGCGATTGCTGAGTTGCTGGAGGTCCCGATTACCAATCCACTCGTTACGGTTTGGGTTGGACGATTGCTATGGATCGCAGCTCTGTGCGGCGGCATCTTTGGTCTCTGGGGTGGTTGGCTGGTCGACCGCTTCGGACGCAAGAGGATCATGGCAATCAGCATATTCGTTTACTCGCTGTCTCCGTTTTGTGCGGCCTACGCAACGAATTTGCCAACTTTCATTTTCTTTCGCAGTACAACATTTATCGGTGTTTGTGTCGAGTTCGTCGCGGCCATTACTTGGCTGGCAGAAGTCTTTCAAGATCGCAAGCAGAAAGAAAAGTGGTTGGGGATCACGCAGATGTTCGCGTCCCTCGGCGGGGTGCTGGTCACGGCTGTCAGTATTTGGATTAGCCAAAACATCAAGTCGCTTCCCCACTTCGGCCTCCCGTTGTCGCTTGGATCTGATTTGCCCGGAGCTTGGCGATACACACTGATGACCGGTATTTTCCCGGCGATTCCAATCGCGTTGCTTCTGCCCTTTGTACCCGAAAGCCAAATCTGGAAAGAGCGGCGGAAAGCTGGCACATTAAAACGTCCGAGCTTCGCAGCTTTGTTCTCGCCTGAGTTGATTCGCGTTACCGTAGTTACGACGATCCTCTCTGCGTGTGCCTACGGTATTGCTTTTGGAGCTTTACAAATCACGGTTGCTCGCGTCACGCCAGGATTGCCAGAAATGGCAACTGTTTCTAAGAAAATGGCTCCGCTCCGTAAACAGTCCGAAGCTCTGAATGTCGAGTTCAACAAACTTAATGCGGACGATCCAGTTCGCAAAGAGTTACGAACTAAGATTATCGCGAACGCTCGAGAGCAAAAACCATTCGGAGACGAGATAAAAGAATATGCCGACAAAGTACAGCTTCACCAAGAAATGGGAGGTCTGGTCGGCCGTATACTCTTGGCTGTCTTTGTCATCATTGGCATGAGACGTGTCTTACTACTTAAGCTTTTCCAAATCCCGCTCTTGGTAATGGTGCCGCTAACCTACTTCGTATTTTTTGGGTGGGGGGGACAGTGGTTCTTGATAGCGTATGGATTGTGCGGATTGCTAACCGTCGGGCAGTTTAGCTATTTTGGCGAGTATCTACCCAAAGTCTTTCCAATGCATTTGCGAGGGACGGGGGGAAGTTTCGCGACGAATGTTGGGGGCCGCATGATCGGGACAAGTATGGCGTTGGTGACGACGAGTGTCGTCGCTCCAATGCTCGCCGCTGGCTCCGATAAAGGGATCTTGCCCATGCATGTTGCTCAAGCTGCGGGGTACGTCGCAACCGGAATTGCGATCATCGCGTTAATCGTGGGATTTTTCTTGCCCGAGCCCAAGGACGAAGTCCAAGATTAGGGACCCGGAGTATCGGCCCATATGCGTCAAATTCAAGTTTCGTGGGCTTCTGCGCTTCTGGCAGGAATTGATGAGTCGTCGTCGCTGGCGGTTTGGCTCGCTCGACCACTGTTGTTCTTGGTCGATAACGTTCCCCTCGCGTACAGTGCGGTTTACCAAATTGAGCAAGGCAACTTGGTGCTCATTCAGGACGAAGGCCGACGCACCGCCGTCGTACCCGCCGAACTTGCACGTCAAGCTTTAGAAGACAACGCAGTCCGCAGCCAAGGACCATGGGTAGCTTTGCCAGTGCCCAGTCGCAGTTACCGATCGCTAGTTTTCTTATCTCAGTCTCCGACTGCTAACGATTCGTCAAGTCAGTCTATGTTGACGGATTTGGTGGAAGGATTGGCGGACGCCATGGATTCGTTTCATTTGTTTACGCAGCAGCGATATAGAACGGAGAGGCTATCGAAGACTCTGGAGATTGCCGCCGACTGGAATGGTCATCGCGATTTAAATCGATTGCTGACTGCTATTGCTGAGGCCGCGACGTCTTTACTCGATGCGGATCGCGCGAGTATTTTCTTGTGGGACAAAACCGATCGGCAACTTGTCGGCCATCCGGCTTTGGGAGTCGAAGGCAAAGCGCTTCGCATCCCCGACAATCAAGGTGTGGCCGGCGCGGTTCTCAAAACATTGCAGTCGCGACGCTGGGACAGGTCCGATCCCTCAGACGAAGTCAATCGTAACGTCGACGCTCAGAGTGGTTACCGAACCGACTCACTCGTCGCGGTGCCACTGATGGATGCCAAAGGCAAAGCGATGGGAGTTTTCGAAGTCTTGAACCATAGGAAAGGCCGATTTTCGGCTGATGACGAAGTGGCTTTGCAAGAACTAGCCAAGCACGCTTCGGCGGCTTTGTTCAACATGCAGCAAATCCAACAACTGATCCAAG
>JANMNK010000930.1:0-24281 GCA_031373875.1 Pirellulaceae bacterium
TGTTGTTTGTTCTTTTTGTTGAGCAGCGGGAGAGGATTCCGGTTTTATCGAATCTGGTTTTTTGTTTGGTGGAGCAATCGGTTTTGTGCTGGTTGGCGTTGGCTGCGATCGTTCCTTCTTCGTCGCCGAATCGATTGCAGCGGTTGGCACGGCAGCAGTTGGTGTCGGTTCGGTTTTCGTTTGCGGTGAAGATGCCGGTGCGGTACTTTCAGGTGGCGGTGTGGATTGTTTTACAGGTTGGGGCTTGGCGTCTTCTTTGCGTTCGGTTTTCGGAGGGTCGGATGGCTTGGCAGGACTTTGAGCATTTGAAACGGGTTGGGACGATTTGGATGGAGATGAGGGACTAAGTTGATTGGTCTTCGCGGGAACTGGCGTTTCTACCGAAGCTGCTTTCGGTGACACCGGACTTGGCTCAACTCGATCGGGGGTCGCAGCATTCAATGCGTTGTCGATAACTCTTTTTGGCTCGGCAATGTTCGTCGAAACGATCGCCTTAGTCGGTTCTGCAACCTTAGTTGGAACGATCGCCTTGATTGGCTCGACAGCTCTTTTCGGTTCCTTAGGTTCAATTGCTGAAGCATCGCTAACAGTATCTGGTTTCGGTTTTGACGCAGCCGGAGCTGAGTTTGCCGAGGCAGGAACAGGAGGCGGAACGGGCACTTGTGGAGAATTGCTGGAAGGCCCTTCGACAAACTTCTTGTTCGACTTGCTCTCGCGAGCAACAACGGGTGGGGCCAATGGCGATTGCGATGGATCGAAATTCACATCGAGCAAAGCTTGCATCAGCGCTGCGTCAAACTGTTTGACGGTTGCGAAGCGGGCTCGGGGATTTTTGGCAAGCAAATGCATCAAGCATTGCTGCAGCGGTTTGGGAAATTGGATGTTCATCGGCAACAGGACCGGCCGTGACGTGTGGGCTTCGGTTCGTCCCGACGCGGGAAGATCAGCGAACGGGGCGTTGCCTGTCAAAAGTTCGTACCACAAACATCCGAGCGCATACAAGTCTGTTTGGACCGTAGGGTTCTGGCCTGGAACGAGGAACTCGGGCGCGGCGTAGCAGGACGCATTCTCCCCCGAATCCAAACATCCGATTCTCGTTTCGATCAGTGGCGATTGAGGCGGGAACAGCGGATCGCGCAACAGCAGTATTTCTCCTTGATCGGTTTGCCATATCCGGTCCCGTTGCAGCGATCCGTGCGTGAGTGCTGCAGCGTGCATGGATTGCAGTGCGCGACTGACAGACTGAATGATGGCAATCGATTGGGCCCATGGCATGGAATCTGAATGCATGGATTCTGCCAAGCTGGCACCGGTTAGCACGGGCGTTGCTAGGACAATGGAGTTGCCGAATGCGACTGGCTCGGCGATGGACTGCAATCCGGTGGCGTGGAGGCGAGCATGCTTTCGGCATAAGGCGATGCTGGGTGGGTGACTACTCCACAGCGGGTCCGACAGGACCGATTCGTCCACGATAAATAGCCAAGCCGTTTGCTTGGCGAGCGAGTTGTTGGCAACTTTCCAAGATTGGAATGGATGTTGATCGATGGGTTCTTGGATAATGTAGGGACCGATCGACAATCTCTCGGGTATGTCGAGCGTCAAGGCGTTGGCTTGAAAAGCCGTCAGTTTCCCTGTTCGCAACAAGCACTCGACGATTTTGTCGACATCGCCAATCGCTTGGGGGCCTGCAACTTCAGCAATTTCGGCTGCCCACAGTCGACAATCTTGTGAAGTCGCCAGATGGTACTCCGCAATTCGCTTCCAAAATTCAGTTGGGGAAATTGTCATTGATTGGGCAATCGAAAAGGTAAGGGCTCGTCCAATAAGTGCGGGAATCGGCTGGGAACTTGGCCAATGTCGGCTCGTTCGGTTAAATTCCTATGTCTCTGTTCGAGCAATCTTAGTGAAAATCCGAGCCGAACGGGTCGTGTTAAGAGCGTCGTAAACCCCCTACCGGTCTAGGCGAAAACATATTTTATGTTGACAATTTAAGTTTACGTGACGCGAATCGTGCGACGACATTTTATCGAACCAGGTTAACGCATCCCGTAGAAGCTACTTTCTATTTTGCTTTGGAGCGGCGACGCAAACAACCCAAAAACAAGGTCAAAGCAAGGTTGGCACGACAAGTTTTTGGGGCAGCAGTCGATGTCTTTTCAAATTCGTCTTGAGGTGCAATTCGATGAAAGCGTTTGAAGCGACGGACATTTACTTTCAAAAAGCTGCCGATCAGCTAAAAACTCCCCAATGGATGCGCCGACTGCTCATTACCCCCAAGCGCGAGGTGACGGTACAAGTCGCTTGTGAAATGGATGACGGGCGAGTGGAAACATTTATCGGCTATCGCGTCCAGCACGACAATAGCCGTGGTCCGATGAAAGGTGGATTGCGGTATCACCCCGCAGTGGATCTCGACGAAGTACGCGGTTTAGCGGCTTTGATGACTTGGAAAACGGCTGTCGTCAATTTGCCCTACGGTGGCGCCAAGGGCGGAGTTTCTGTTGATCCCCGGAAAATCAGCCGGAAAGAGCTTGAACGTCTCACGCGTGCTTTTGTGGACGTGATCCACGACATTATTGGTCCCGATACGGACATTCCCGCTCCAGACATGGGGACCAATCACGAAGTCATGGCCTGGTTTCGCAACCAATGGGAAAAGTACCACGGATTCAATCCTGCGGTCATAACTGGAAAACCGGTTGAAGAATACGGTGCCAAGGGTCGCGAAGAAGCCACGGGGCGAGGTGTCGGCATCATGGCAATTAAGCTGCTCAAGCGTTTGGGTCGCCGACCCGAAGCCTGTCGAGTGGCGATTCAAGGGTTTGGTAACGTGGGTTCCCATGGGGCAAAATTCTTGAGCGAAGCGTCTTTTCCTATCGTGGCGATCGGCGATTTGAGTGGGACCTATTACGATCCGAACGGTCTAAACATCGCAGACATGCTGCGATACTCGCTTCAGAACCAGGGGCAGTTAAAGGGCTTTATCGGCGCCCAACTGTTGCCCCCCGATGATTTGTTAAGCCTCGACGTCGACATGCTGATTCCGGCCGCACTGGGCAATGTCATTACCGCGGAAAATGTCGATTCCGTGAAAGCCAAAATGATCATCGAGGGAGCCAATGCGCCGATATCGCCAGAGGCCGATCAGAAGCTTCACGATCGGAATGTAACCATTTTGCCAGATATTCTAGCAAACGCAGGGGGCGTGACCGTCAGCTATTTCGAGTGGGTGCAGAATAGGCAACATTACCGATGGAGCTTGGATCGTGTACGGCAAGAGCTGGAACATACGTTGACCGAGGCCTTTGAAAACGTGTGGCAGGAAGCCCAATCGCACAACGTTTCTTTGAGAACGGCTGCATTTATGATCGCTATTCGCCGCGTTCAGAGTTCCACGGAATTGGCGGGGATTTAATATGGTCAGAAAAATGCCCCGCCAGATCACGCACGCTTGCTTATAGCAACCTAGGGTTTTGCTATCCAAGCCATCTGGCGAATTCACGCAACCCGTTACGGCTTCACTGTTCGATAAAGTCCGTAGAACTGTTGCTTTTGAGCTGTGGTTGCATGGATGATCCGTTTGACAACCTCCTCGAATAGGAACACGATAAACGGGATCGTAAATCAGCAAATCTGGCCCGACTTGAGATTTTAAGCCGTACCTTGTCCCTCATGGGGCGTAAGATTTGCTGGTGACTCGATTCCTTCGTCGAATTGATGTCCACACAGTGCTACCAATGTTCGATTCCTGCTGCTCCTTGGGATAAGCTTTTGTCAACCGTTAACGACGAACAGGATCTGATTCGACTTTCCCTCGCCGGGAACAGTTCGGCATTTGGCCAGTTGGTTAGCCGTTATCAAGACCGGTTGTACACCGCCATGATCAGCGTCGTCGGTAGTTCTGAAGAGGCCGAGGATGTGGTCCAGGAGTCGTTCATCCAGGCCTACATAAAACTCGACACATTCCAAATGCAGTCCCGGTTCTTCACGTGGCTGTACCGGATCGCGTTCAACAACGCGCTGTCTCGAAGACGACGGAACCGCGGGCAGGTTTCGCTAGACCATACTCGCGAGACCACGGGAAACGAACCTATTGACGATGGCGATGCGCCGGACTCGGATATGGTTCGAAATGAAAATGTTCGTTTGGTTCAAGAGACCATGCAGCAACTTTCCGATGACCATCGCGTCATCCTCGTGTTGCGTGAAATGCAAGAGATGGCGTACGAGGAAATTGCAGAGGTTTTGCAGATTTCGATCGGGACCGTACGGTCACGTTTGAATCGCGCTCGAAGCCAGTTGCGGGCTTTGTTAGAGCAGACGCCCGACTGGAAGCATTAATCGTTATCGGAGGCAGGGCTACTGCTTTCGTTGCCCTGTGGCGTGGCGGGCATTTCGGCAACATCGCTCGATTGCGGGGTCGAAATGAATCGATATCCAGCATCTCGGAAGGTCAGGAAATATTGCGGGTCCGTTGGGTTTTTCTCGAACATTTTCCTAAGTCGCATAACGAATTGATCCACCGAACGAGTCTGCATATCTCCGGGCATGTCCCAGACTTCGCTGAGCAATTCCTGACGGCTGATCACGCGACCTTCATTTTCCACGAAGTACCGCAGCAAACGAAGTTCTTTTTGTGTCAGACGAATAGGCCGTCCCGCGACATGGACTTCGTGCGATTCGAAATCAACGACCGCTTGCCCAAAGCTCACTTCGGAGACCTTTTTGACATTTCGCTTAATCGGTTGCACTTGAGACGAGCCATTGAGGCGAAGCAAATTTTTGACGCGGCTGAGCAATTCGTCTAAGTCGAATGGTTTGGACAAGTACTGATTGGCACCCACGTCGAATCCACGGGCGCGATCTTCGGCTAGGTTGCGGGCGCTCAAAATCAGGATAGGCATTTTCACGCCCATCTCGCGCAGCGTCTCGCAAACCGCATAGCCACTCATACCGGGCAGCATTAGATCCAGGATCATCAGATCAAACATGTCCGGATCGCTCTTGACCATTCGCACGGCCGTCGGCCCTTCGTCGATCAAAGTGACACGATATCCCTCGGCTTCTAAGTTGTATTTGATGCCGATGCCGAGATGTTTTTCATCCTCGACGATGACGATATGATTTCGACTGTTCATCGGTTGGGTAGTGTTTGACTAAGTTTGGGAGACGGGTGTTTGCGACATTGGTGGTGTTTGCGATTGTAATAAGGGATCGGCTGAAGTGGGCTGGGCGACCTGAGCGGTCGTTTCGATTCGTTCGGCATTCGGTAACCACACGTCAAATCGCGTCCCTTTGCCTTTAGGCCGATCGTCGAGCGTGATTCGGCCTTTCAACTGTCGCACAACCGAACGAACCAAATACAACCCGAGGCCGGTCCCGGTCTTCGTCCGTTCCAGCTCGTTGCCCAGTCGCACGAATCGCCCGAAGACTCGCCTCCGCATTTTGCGAGGGATTCCTGGACCGTTATCGCTAATTGTGACGCGAAGCCAACCGGGCTTGCCAGCCATCTCAAGGACAATGCTTACTTCCGGAGGATCCGAAGCGTATTTTGCCGCATTATCGATGAGATTACGAAAAAGGATATTAAGATCCAGTTCTCGTCCCTGGAACTGAATGGGCTCTAGCTCAAGCTTAATTGCATCTGCCGGGAGCCCGTACCTTTGCCGGGTTAGATCCGCCAAGCCGATTAGTAACGTATCCAATCGTATCGCTCCGGTCTCTTCGTTTGAGCTCTTTGATTTTTGATGGTCCAGCCGGGCGACGTCGAGCAGGTGGTTAATGAGCTGATCCAAACGATCGACATCCATCAACATGGAACGGTAAAAGTCTTGGCGTTGCTCTTCGCCAATGTTTCTTCGGCCCAAAGTCTGAAGGTAAAGCTTGAGGGAGGCGATGGGACTTTTTAGTTCGTGCGTGACACTATCAATGAAGTTACTTTGTCGGCGATTCAGGTTGATTTGCTGAATGCTCAGAAGAAGATACGCAACTACACCAAGCACGACGCAAGCGAACATAATTGTGCCGATACTGAGAATAATCCAGTAGACATAGGACGAGCTACTGTCTTTGGCACCAGCTACATTGAGGAGCACCCATCCAACGGTCAAGCTGACCAAACACACCAGCATGACGACGGCCAACGTAATTGGCCATTTCAGCGATTTGCGTTCAATCATGAGCTCCCTTTCTCTTGCGCGTTTTCCACCGGATGTCCAGCATCGCGCCTCATAATCCGATTGTAACTTGCGGAGCCCGCCTCGGAGGTCTCATAAACAGGAGTAATTATCAGGCGAGTCATCGCAACTGACTGGCTGGCCTGCTCCGTGGCGTGTTTGATCCCTTGAAATAACTAAACGTGACGAGAATCCGCCAGAAGAACCAGGCGATAGAGGGTTTTAAAGGCAAGTTTGGAACAAACTGTACATTCGCTTATCTCAATTCGTGCTTTCCGGCTTAAGCCAAATAGTTTACCCAACCGATAGTGAAGTAAAGACCCGCAAACTTTGACGATAAAATTTTTGGTTTATTCTTCAGATACTGAAGATAAAGCCAAAACTGGTAATGACTGCGCTTGACACTCCGCTCTACAATGGATGTAGAGGTGTCACAAGGGTACGGTTTTGGGTGGTGAATCTTTCACTACGGGTTAAAAAGGAGTCCATGGATGACTTCCGAAGCAAGCCATTTAAGTTTCCCACGGCAAATTTGGCAAGCTGTGAGTGATCATGCTAGGAAAAGCCTACTTCGAAGGGAATTCTGCCCTGAGCATTCGAAAATTGAAAATCTTCGATGCGTGCACTACAGGGAGGAATTGGACCTTTGTTACGGGCGACAACTTTGGTATTTCGAAGCGATTGGCGTCGATCCGATGGGTCGTCGGCACATGCTTTACGGGGCACTCGATTTTTCTATTCAATATGGAATGATCGAGGCATCGCAGGCCGCTTTATTCGAAGATCCGGAGCATCGACAGCGTTTCCTATTCGCGGCAACGCATGCGTCGCGTGAAGCCGTTTGGCATCAGCCTTTTACGCGGTTCTGGGTTCGCATGGCGGGCGCAGGGGTTATTGTACTCAGCTTGCTCTGGTGCTTAATCCTCATCAAGTCCTTCATTCAGTAAGCATGCTGGCTGATTTTAAAGCCGTCCAAGCTGCTGGGTTTTCGTTTGTGTTTGATCCAGCAGATTGCTTGCTTACGGGCGATCCGGCACGTCCAGGGATTGTACGCGAACGCCTAGAACGTTTATGAAGAGTCTTCCGACTGGAGAGAATTCTACATTGTAAACGGCATCTGGCAGTATTGATGTTGTCATTACCGAGCGGCCGGAATCGATATCCCATAACCTGACTTTTTGATCCGCCGATCCTGTCACAATACGGGATCCGTCCAGCGAGATGGCAACGGACCAAATTCGCTGAGTATGACCAACTTGGTGCCAGCGGACCTGGTGAGTTGTTGCGTCACAGCAACGTATTCTCCCATTCTCTCTCCCAGCAACGCTTACAGAATCGTCCTTGGCGAATTTAAGTCCGAGAATCGAAGCATCATTGCCGCCGCAACTCCACGACTCAGAAAACTGCTCGGTTTCGAAGACATGGACTTTTCCGGATACGTCGCCGACAGCGAGCCATTTGCAATCGCAACTGAAATCAATTCCCCAGCAACCAGCTTCGATCGGTACTACCTTAATTAGTTCGGTAGTTGCCATGTCCCAGATAGCAACTTGGTTCTTGCGAGTTGTCGCGGCAATCCACTTCCCGTTTTGGCTGAACGAGCATTGTTGCAATCCACCTTGATCTGCATTTTTCTTGCGTTTGACTTCTTGACCGCTCAGCGCGTCCCAAACCACGACATCGCCATCCCAATTCCCACCCGCAACAAGGTAGTCGGGTCCAAAATCTAGATAGTTGATCGAGCCGTCGATCCCCGAGCTGGTACGCAATTCCTCTTTGGTTTCCGCATCCCAAATAGTGACCTTCGCCTCGGCTTGGCCTCCTGTCTCTAAATATTTACCATCATGGCTGAGTGTCATTCCGTAAGTAAACTTCGACTGGTTCGGCGAAATAAAGCCTTTGGCGTTTTCCAAATTCCAAAGTCGAATTGTTTGATCTGCCGAAGCGCTTGCGAATTGTTTACCGTTGGGGTGCACGGCGATCGATGCGATACGGTTCTCATGCCCCATAAAACGGTGGACAATCTCCCTTGAATCCAATTGCCACAGGCAAGCTACTCCGTCGGACCCACCCGACAACAACCCCTTGGATTCCTTGGTGAAAGCGATACTAAAAACCGCATTGTTAAGCACCCCAGCACAAGTTATTTAGCGTTATCAGCCGTTTTGGCGTTAGCCACGGTTACTTCAAATGACTGTAAACTTATGCATGGGTGCTTATGGCGGTGGAGATCAATGGGTTTGCTTTCGTCTGCCAAGCTCCAAATGCGTGGCGTTCCGTTCTTTGTTGCGGCGGCAATCAATTGGTCATCAAGGCTGAACGCGATATCATCAATGGCCGAATAGGTGGGTTGATCACTGAAATCGAATATTCTGGGGTCTCCTAGCGATTGGCTGTCCCAAACTCCAACGATGCTATCCCATGTTCCAACTGCGAAGTGTTTGCCGTCGTGACTGAATCGAGCTGCAACGATCGGCTTCACTCCAAAGTCGGACTTCCAAGTTTGCTTTCCGGAATCGACATCCCAGAGCGACACAATGCCGACGACCGACCCTGAAATTACATACCAAGAGCTGAAAAGGATTTGCTGGCCGCTGGGATGGAACGCGATGTCGGCCAGACCTTGACCGCCACTTTTCTGCTTCCAAATCGACTCACCGGAATCCGTTCTCCAAAGTGCAACTTCGCCGTCTCGCGAACAGGTGGCTAATCTGCTTCCATCGGGGCTGAATCGAGCGGAGTAGGCGGCTTTGATGCCGACTCGCCATTCGCGATTGATCTTCAAATCACGACCATTCAATAACCGAACCATTTCATCGTCACAAGCAACTGCGATGGTTTCTCCGTTTTGCGAATACTCTAGCCTTACTGGCGACCAAGGGCCGGTTTCCATTTTTGCGATGCTGGAATCGGCCATTCCGTTTAAATAACGCCATTCCCAAGTATTCCTACTGCCGGGCGCGGCGGCCAGCCAGCGTTTTGCTTCGGCAACTTCATGCAATCTCAACGACGAATTCGCAGCGGCGATATGGGCCAGGTGCGAGGCCTCGGAATTGGAGTCTCTTGCCGATGCAGGATCTTGCTTTGCGTGAACTGTGGCACAAACCAATCCCAGCACAAGCATTCCCATTGCGGCTCTCAGGGCATTTTTCATTTCGAGCTTCTTTCGCCGCTTGGCTAAGTTAGGGAACCATGTCCTGTGTGGGAGCACGGTTATCGCTGGATGCGGTCGCACTGTATTTTAAGCTAGACCAAGTGTCAAAAAAATTTGACTCAGTCCGGTCGTTTGATTGCCGAAGTTAAAGCTTTCCTTAGTTCTGCCAATGGGAAAGGTTTTTCGAGAAAGCCGGTTAGTCCTTTCCCTGAAAATCGGCTTAGGGATTCGACTTGGCTGAACCCACTCATCAAAATGACCGGTACATCATTCCGAATATTCCGTAGTTCATCAAATGTCTGCTCACCATCTACGCTCGGCATCGTCAAATCGAGAAGCACTGCAACGAATTTATTGGGATCTGCGCGAAAGATTTCAATCGCATCTCCACCCCCCGAAGCGACGATGGATTCGTATCCCAGTGTACTGATCAGGGCCGCCATCGATTGCCGAATTTGCTCTTCGTCGTCCACGATCAAAACAGCGCCTTCGGCCTGGGGATGGACGATAGTATCTCGCTCTGAACCCTCGGCTGCTACGATCCCACTTTGAGCAGGAAAGTACAGTATGAATGTCGTACCTTGATTGAGTTGCGACTCGACTTGGATTGCACCGCGATGGCCGCGCATGATTCCGAGTACTGCGGCTAGACCCAGCCCTCGACCAGCGAATTTGGTTGTGAAGAATGGGTCGAATATCCTTGCTTTCATTTCGTCACTCATTCCACATCCCGTGTCGGTCACGCGAACGACAACGTAGTGGCCAGCACCGATCCACGATTCCAGACGCTGCCGTTCAACGTCTTCATCCGACAAGTCGACTTGGTGAGTCGTAACCTCGACGAAACCATTACTCTCGCCGATGGCTTCGGAAGCGTTGATGACCAAATTCATGATCACTTGCTGTATTTGCGTGACGTCCATTTCTATCGAGGGCAATCGTTTCGCCAATTCGATGCGCAACTCTACTTTTTTACTAATAGAGACCTTCAGTAGATCGGCGGTTTCGCGAATGAGTTTGCCGATGTCATAGGATTGGACAACCAAACGCCCTCGACCCGAATACGCCAACATTTGCTTGCACAATCCAGCCGCCCTCATGGCGGCTTGGTTGACGTACGCCAAGTACTCTTGCGCCTTCGAGCTTGGTGGCAAATTCATCCCGATCAAGTACGCATTTCCAAGAATCGTTGTCAGGATGTTATTGAAATCATGCGCAATGCCTCCAGCTAAGACACCTAAACTTTCGAGCTTTTGCGTTTCGAGCATTTTGCGATCGAATTCTTCTCGTTCCAATTTCGCTTTGCGTTGCTCTGTAATATCCTGCACAAAACCATCAACACAGATAACCTTGCCTTCGGCGTCGTAAACGCCTGAGGCGCGCTCGCAAACCCATCGGACGTTCCCGTGTCGGTCGATGATTCGATATTCATTTTGGCAAGGAATGCGAGTCGCGAGCGATGCCGAACGTTTTTCCCACAACCAATCCCGATCCTCTGGGTGCACCAAGTCGCCGTAGGCGACCGAACGATTATTTTCCAATTCATCGCGTCGATAACTAGTGATCGCTTCGCATCCATCGCTGACGTAGGTCATCGTCCATTGGTGGTCGACTTGGCAACGGTAAGCCATACCGGGCAAATTACCGACAAGGGTTTCCAAGCGAATTTGGCTTTCACGCAACGAACTCGATAATTGATATCGCTCGATCGCGATTCTCGAAAAATAGGCACCCCGTTCGAGACCGATAATCTCATTGACAGTCGCAACATGAGGTTCGCGATGGTAAACTGCAATTACCCCTAACACTTGTTCATTGGACGAAATTAAGGGGATGGACCAACAAGCTCGCAAACCGTGAGCCAGGGCCAAATCACGGTAGTCTTCCCATAGTGGATCGGTCGCAATATCGCTGGCGGCAGTAAATTTGCGAGCAAACGCTGCTGTGCCGCAACATCCAACTTTAGGTCCAATCTGAACGCCATCGATGGCTTTGCAATACGCATCTGACAAACCGGCGCTTGCAAAATGACGAAGTGTCTGAGTGTCTTGTTCCAATAACAAAATAGAACAAAGTAAACCGTCATGCAGATTCACATAGTTTTCTGCAATTCGTGCCAGAATATCTCGCAGCGACGCACCTACAGCCAACATCTCCAGAACGGTACGTTCCCCTGCGTTCTGTTTCTCCGTCAGCTTACGTTCGGTAACATCTCGACAATTGATTACGGTTCCTTCGATTGAAGGAATATGCGGGAGATGGGTAGCCGTTGCTTCGAGGGTTCGCCAGCCCTCGGTCTTGTGTCGAATGATAATTTCAACTTGCTCAACACTTCCAGGTTTGCTCGGAAGTTCCGCTAGGCTATTCCTCCCTTCACTGAGCCAATTTGGATGGATAAAGTCTTGATTATTTCGACCAATCATTTCATCCGGTGCGTACCCCAAAACGTTTAAAGCAGAGGCATTAACGAATCGAATAATACCTTGGGCGTCGATGATTAACGTCAAGTCATAGGATCGCTCCACGATCGCTTGAAAACGCTCGCGACTAGCTAATGTCTCTATCTCAAGTTTCTTTTGCGCAGTAATGTCGGAGACAATTCCGAGCATGCGGCGAGGACGGCCATCAGACGTGGATTCGACAATGCGGCCCAAAGATAGAATCCATCGCCACTGACCATCGCTCGCTTGGGATTGGCACTCAACTCGAAACTCCTTTTCGCGCCCCGACAGACAGTCTCGGAACGCCTGCTCCACAGCGGCGCGATCTTTCAGATGGATTCTCGATGCCAACGATTGCATATTTTCTCGAAAGTCCGCTGCCGGATATCCGAAAACCGAAGCATACTCTGGACTCACTACAAAATTACCGTTTAACAAGTCGATGTCGTACAGGCCTTGGCTGGCAGCGAAAAGCGCCAATCGCAATCGTTCTTCGCTCGTCTTGAGAAGCGTTTGTGCAATCTGCTGCTCCGTAATATCTCGGGTAATGCCCAAGACACCGATAATTTTCCCAAGTTCATCGCGATAGGGAACCGCATGCATTTCAACGCGCCGTCGTACTCCTTGAAAACTATTTATCCAAAATTCATACCGTCCCGATTTGCCATGCACCACATTTTGCATTGTTGAATCAAAGCCGATCCTGTCATTGGGTTCGACACGTTCGGCAAAATTAATTCCTCGGACTTCGTCGAGCGAAGCTGCTTCCAACATGGTCAAACCCGCAGGATTCATCTGCTCGATGATACCTTCGGTAGAGAGGATGCTCACGCACTCCGGTTCCAACTCAATTATCGAACGCAAATGTTCCCGGCTTTGGAATAGAGCAAGCTCGGCTTGGTGGCGTTCGGTCACATCGCGTTGAACGCCGAGAAATCCCGTCTTTTCTCCTCGCTCATTGTGGACAGGTGAGATCAAAAGCGCGTTCCAAAAAGATTCGCCGGACTTGCGATAGTTCAGAATATCGCCTTCAAAAAAGCCATCTCCTCGCAAGGCCTCTTTTAGCTTTTTCACGGTAGCAGGATCTGTTTCGGGACCTTGGAGAATACTGCAACTTTTCCCAACGATATCTTCGGGAGCATAACCCGAAAGGCGCGTGAACCCATCGTTCGAAAACGTTATCTTACGGTCCAGTCCAGCTAACAATACGCCTAATGAAACTTCGTGGAGTGCGTTCTCAAGCAAACGCTGCATCTCCATCGCTTGCAATCGCGACGAATGAATGGAATTGATGAGCCAGCCTAATACTGTGCACGTTACCATGTAGGCCCAGAGAATCAGCGCACTTCTCTCGGGAGGAGCAACCGCAAAAGGTCCGCTTGCATTCGCCGTACCGATCGTCGCAAAAGTTGATAGGAATATAATCGCTATCGATGTGCCAGTAGAACCGAAACGAAGCGCCGCCCAAGCGAGGTGCGGCAAAGGAATATAAGCGAGCGCTAAACCGGGGCCATCCTGCGCTGAGTTAACAATAAAAATGGTGCTGGCCGTTGCGGCACAACTTAATAGCCAAATAACATACTCACTGCCGCGTCCTTTTATTTCTAGCAGCCTCGCTCGATTGCAGGTCATGATCAGCGGCGCGACAGAAATGACCCCCATGGTGTCCCCTGCCCACCACAAGAACCAAGCCATCCAGTACGATTCCCGGATTACACCATCCAGCGTTAACGCCAGTAGTCCATTCGAAGCGGAAATGAGCATTCCAAGCCCAGCAGCACCTGACAGAATGAGAATTTCTCGCTGTCGAACAAAGTGCGAATCAAATCGTAATCGCTTGAGCAACCATACCGTCAAGATCGGTCCTGCCGTGTTGCCCGCGGCTATCGCGGAACTAACCAACCAATCGTTACCAATGCTTATGTTTACAGCAAAGGCACCAACCAATACACCTGGCCACTGCACCCATCCCCAACGATACAAAATGGCGACTGCGATGCCTGTCGGGAACCAAAGCAACGTGATGTTGCTTCCAAACGCGGGCATCATTAAACCAAAACGGCCCAACAAGAAATATGCCGCCGCGAGCACTATCGTGATTAGGATTCGCTTGACTAATTCGGCTTGCATCAGAAGGTTGGGCCTATTTGCTAAAAGTTATGCGATTTCCAAACCCGGTCCCACCGTCCCCTTTGTGGCTCTTACGCCGACACTATCCTAAAGCATACTAAATCACTTGATGCAGATAGGGGGCCTTCAAGTATCAACAACGGATAAAGTGTTGAAACAGTATTTAAGACTAACAAGTCCTTTTCAGACAAGCATCGCATTATTAGCATGTTCGATGCTATAAAAGGATCATATCTGCGTCCGGAAACGAAAAAACGCAGTCAAGCGATGACGGATGTTGCGGCATTAGCCGAAACTTCAACGGCTTAGAATCGGTCCAGCAATGGCCGTTCGAGATTTACACTGCTTAGGAATTCACTGTCGTCGGAGTTACTGTAGTCGGAGTCACTGCAGTCTGGATTACTGTTGCGCTGGGGTGATTGCGGCGGCTTGTTTGCACAACTCAACAAATTCTACGCGGAGTCGCTGCGGGTCACGGCCAATGTTTTCCTCCGCTGTTTGGACGACCCAATGCCAATCCATGCTACCCGCGAATTTGCTTTGCCTTAACAACATACCGTAACCGATAACGGATGTAGCAAACGCAAAATCGGACGATGGATCGCTGAGACGCTTCCGGTCATCCACACGAACTTGGAATTCGGACGCAGAATCTTCATCAGGTCGCAGGTATCGTAAATTCACGGTGAGCAAGGTCTTCGAATCCGAATCCGACTTGATCGAAGCCTTCACAAACTCCGACCCACGATCTTCCCTAAGATCACCGTCGTAATCCGAAGGAACAATTTCGTAGAAAGCGGTTACCGTGTGCCCTGCTCCAATTTCTCCCGCATCCTTCGTATCATCACGAAAATCTTGATTGGCAAGCGAACGATTTTCGTATCCTATCAATCGATAAGATCGCACATGGCGGGGATTGAAGTCGACTTGAATCTTGACGTCCTTGGCTATCGTTACCAACGTACTACCCGCTTGCTCAGTGAGAACTTTGCGGGCTTCCGACAAGCCATCGATATACGCGTAATTCCCATTGCCCTTATCGGCCAGCTTTTCCATCAAAGAATCATTCAAGTTACCGTCGCCAAATCCTAGAACGGTCAGATAAACTTGGCTGGCTCGTTTTCTCGTGATCAAATCCACCAGCGCACTTTGGCTTGTTGTACCGACGTTAAAATCGCCATCGGTACACAAGATCACTCGATTCACGCCCCGATCGATAAAATTCGATTGCGCAATTTCATAAGCAAGCTGTATTCCTGCGCCTCCATTGGTAGAACCACTCGCTTGCAGTTTTTCTATCGCCGAACGTATCTTGCTAGAATTTTTGACGGGCGTAGATTCTAATGCCATCCCCGAGTCACCTGCGTAGACAACGATCGCAATCCGATCTTCTTTTTTCAAACGCTCTACCAAGGATTGCAATGCTGCCTTGACCAGCGGTAGTTTATTCTCGCTGTGCATCGAGCCTGAGACGTCGATCAAGAATACTAAATTGCATTGCGGTCGTTTTGTATCTTTTAGCGATTTGGCTTTCAAGCCAATTCGCAACAGTTGATGATCTTCGTTCCAAGGGCATTGCGCTACTTCGGTTGTAACGGAAAAAGGATGTTTGCCTTCAGGTTCGGGATAATCGTAGCGAAAATAGTTGACGAACTCCTCGATCCGCACCGCACCGCTCGGTGGCACTTGGCCTTGATGGATCATCCTGCGAACATTGGAATAGGACGCCGTATCCACATCGATCGAAAATGTCGAAAGCGGATTGCTCAGCGCCGCGACAAAATCGTTTTCAACCGTCGCGTCGTAGGCTTCGGTCTGAAGCTCAAAGTCGCTTGTATCGCTGCTAATCGACGATTGCTCCTGCTGAGCTTCTTGCATCACTTTTTGGTAGTCGTCATTTTTGGCCGGTGCCCATCGACGTACTCCTGGTGATCGCGTCGAATTCGTCGAAGGCCGGGAATTCAGATTTCGCCCATCCCCATCGCAACCACTAAGGACGATCAAGAACGCGAAAATCGCTCCGCTAACTGCGGTAAACTGGAACAAACGAAGATGCCGTGTAAAAAAAGAGTTCATGACTTGCTGCCTATTGGAATGCGATGAAGAACAATCATGGCATCCAATGAGACCCTCTCAAGCATCGTTCCATTCCAAGAAAACTTGCAGGGGAGTTAGTCTGCTTTTTGAACTGCTGTGCCGGTCGGACTTCAGAACGATATTTCGACAACGCGTTTCGGCCAATTTGCATTGCCTTGAAGAATAGACCAAGCGTCGGCGTTGGCTCCGCGAAAGAAGCGTTAGCGATGCTTTTGCAACGCAACCGAAGAAACTATTTCGCTGCGGTGTTGGCAGGGTTTGCATACCAGATGACGTTATTGCTGGCTCGACCTGCAATTAATAAATCGAGGTCATTGTCTCCGTCCATATCCATCGCCCGAATATCGTAGGATTCTTGACGATGCCCGACGATGTGCGTGACAAAAACACCATGACCATCGTTTTCAAACCAAGCAGCAATTTGGTCGCCATAAGCACAGGTCGCAGCATCTAAATCGCCATCGCTATCCATATCGACCACAACCAAAGCATGCGGTTCCTTGATCGTGGGGTGAATGACGTGCTCCTTCCAATTCGGTCCTTCAAACCAGACGACGCCATTGCCATGACCCCGAGTTGCAACAAAGTCCATTTGACCATCGCCATTCACGTCTGCGGGATGGATATTGGTTGCACCAACTTGGTGGTCGGCGATTAATCGTTTGGTCCAAGGCATGCGAGGATCGGTGGGAGCTTGCCACCAAGCAAACCATTCTCCTAACCCAGATTTGTTTTGTGGACCGCCTTTGGCTCCAGTTGCAGCATCCATCTTGCCGTCGCCGTTGACATCACCGACTCCGAGATAATGGGTCAAGCCCGGCGCGTCCTCTTTGGCAAACACAAACCTGTCCCATCGCGCTGCACTCTTTGGTTCATTAGGGATTCGAAACCAAGCAAGGGAATTCGGAAATGGCGGTTTCGGCTGAGCACTGGTCGCGAGCAAATCGAGCTTTCCATCACCATCCACATCGCCGCGAATGAGGCCGTGTATCCCGTGTACTTGATCGTCGACTAATCGCATGGTCCATGGCATCTCAAGCGGCTTGGCGGGCTGTTCGAACCACACGATCAAGCCGGGATCGTAGCGCGCCCCGATGTAGTCCATATCACCGTCGCCATCCACATCTATCACTTCACTATGGATGAAATCGTGCTTGGGGTTGTCATCGATAATTATTTCTCGCCAATCCGGCGCGACAAACAACATGGTTTTCTGTCCACCGTTGGCGATGATGTCGATCCGACCATCCCCGCTAAAATCAGCCGCGACCGCAGTGAGCGTTGAAACGTTTTCTAAAACGACATGTTTTTGCCACTTAGAGGAATCGTCAACGACAACAAAATCTTGCCCGCGAGTGCGACCCAACGACGTCTGCAAAGCGACAACGACCAAGATGATGTAAAACTTTGAGTTCATAGTAAACGTCCAAGCGGTAAGAGGGAAAATGTGGTTAGTCGTTGTTGCGAATGCAAAAGATCATCGGACTTGGCAAAGCATTTTTTGTAGGCGAGTAACCCAACGCACTAGTCACTTTAGAACAGTTCAGGCGCGAACACACGGATTCTCGCCCTGAAAACCTTTATGAAAGTCCTCTTTCCCCATTCTACTCCGATGCCAATTTTTGAACTTGCTCAACGCATCCATGCGCCCCACGCCGCGATGTACGCAACTACGGCAATTAAAACAAGTTGGGCGAGAAGTTGTTCTTTGCCTCGGTATTTTACCTGGGCCAACATCCCAGCAGCAAAGATCATGGTCACGCCAATGTTGCCCCAAGGAACCAAACTATAAACAAATTTCCAATCCGAAACCGGCCAAAGAGGTTTGAGCGCTCAATCGCTTAGTCCGCGTCCCCCCGACACCACTGCATCTGCTGGAATTTGACTCATGGCAGCGATCGTCGGGACTGCCATCCAAACTAACCAGCCCCATCGACTGTGTTCTCGTCGCGGATGAACATGATCGTGAATTTCTTTCAAAGGACCGCGGCGCGTCATTGTGCGGGCAAGTCGGCTCGTCCAATCGAATCGATAATCCAGCGAGCCAAGAAGAACTCCCAACAAAGTCCAAGCAAAAACATTGTGCCCCCAAACGCGATTACCGGATTCAAATCGAGCCATATTCACCAACATCGGAATGCCATCCCAATCGGGAGCCACTGCCGCAAAGCCCGCTAGAGCAACGATCTGCCAGCCGTACCGACGATGGATACCCGAAGCTAAAACGCCATTGATTCCCAGCATCGCATGCTCAAACGTCGTCATGGCGAAAACTCTGAAGTAAACGAAGTCTCATTCCCGTCAAATTCGTAATTGCAAAGCTCACTGTCAAGCCAAATGACTTAGAAAACGCTTTGTTGTCTCATGCAACGGAACAGAGAAGATTTGCTGCGGAGAACCCCATTCGACAATTTTCCCTTCGCTCAAGACATGGACTTGATGAGCGACTGATTTTGCAAAATTCATGTCGTGGGTCACCACAATCATGGTCTGCCCGCTCGTAGCCAAATCAGCCATCACGCTGGTGACTTCTGCTGTCATCTCCGGATCGAGCGCACTGGTAGGTTCGTCAAAAAGAATGACGTCGGGATTCATTGCGAGCGCTCGAGCGATTGCAACCCGCTGCTGTTGTCCACCCGATAAAGTGCTCGGACGAGCTTGCGATTTGTCGGACAAACCCACTCGCTTCAATAGTTGATTTGCAACTTCGATCGCATGCTGGCGTGACTCACCCAAAACGTATACAGGACCTTCGATAATGTTTTCTAACACGGATCGGTGCGGGAACAAATGGAATTGCTGGAATACCATTCCGACGCGTCGTCGTATGGCTCGAAGTGATTGCTCCCGCATGGCTCCTGGATCGGGTCCCAAGTGGATGCTGTCAACCAGGATGGCACCCGTATCGAATGTCTCCAATCCATTGATCGTCCTGAGCAGCGTGCTTTTGCCTCCTCCTGACGGTCCCATGAGCACGCTGACCTCGCCTTTGGAAACCGACATCGACACGCCACGTAAGATTTCGTGCTCACCGAATCGTTTGCGCACCTCGCACAATTGAATCATGCTGGACCTCTTGCCATTCGCTTTTCCAATCGACTCGCCAACCGCGACATGGGGTAGCTCATGGCCAGATAGAGGACCGCCGTAAGCAGCCCCAGTTCAACAATTGCACCGGTACTGCGCGCATGGATGGAATATACCTTACTCAGCTCGACTACCGTAATAACCGAGCAAACTGCCGTGTCTTTAAACAACGCGATAAAATCGTTGGTTACTGGTGGGATCACAATGCGCGTCGCTTGAGGCAGGATGATTCGCCGAAGCGCTAACACGGGTGACATACCCAGTGCCTTAGCCGCTTCCATTTGCCCGCGCGGGACCGCCTGAATTCCTGCTCGGTAGATTTCTGCTTCATAGGCCGAATAGTTAATTGCCAATCCCAACACGCCAGCCCAAAATGCGTGAATGGAAAGACCTATCTCCGGCAACAAGAAGAATATGACGTACAACTGCAGGACAAGCGGGGTTCCGCGAATGATTTCGATGATGATCGTCACCATGCCCGCTAACCAGCGAGGCCCAAACATCCTTCCCACAGCCATGAGCACTCCCGCCAAGATCGCCAACGGCATCGCGGTCACCGCCAACAAGATCGTGATGCCCGCCGCCTGGAGCAATAACAGACCTCTCTGCCTGACCACATTCCATCCGCGCACCGACTCATACTCTGTGACGTTCGTTTTATTGGACGTCGTGGATTGAGACTGTTCTGTTGCGGCTACAAATTGACCGTTCGGCAACATCTCAAGAGCACGCAAAGCTTGCACTTCATTCCACAGCCCATATTTTTCCAAAATCTTCCGCATCGTTCCGTCGGTAAGCATCTCCAAAATCGCTCGATTCAATTCTCGCAAAAGTTCTTCGTCGTCTCGTCGCGTGAGGACAACGTAATATCCCTTTCCTATGGGCGAGCCAATAGGCGTTAGATCAGGAAAGCCCTTCTCGAAAAAAGTCCAAACGGGCAAATCCTGTAAATTTGCGTCAAGCCCTTCCAAACCCACTTCGACGCCGCGCATGACTTCTGTAGCTCCCTCAAACTGAATGATATCGACTTGCGCAGCATGATGTTCCGTCAAGTAATCGTGAGCGGCTGATCCACCCAGCACGCCAATTTTCGGTTTGCGATTGCCCAACAATTTGATCAACTCTTCGAGACTCTGCAATGAAGTTTCACCGCGTCGTCCCAACAACTGCAATTGATAAATGTAGTATGGCAGTGAGCATCCAAATCGTTGACTACGATCTTGGCTCCACTCGTAACCATTGAGGACGATATCGATGTCACCACGATTGAGCAGATCAGGTAACTTGTCCCACTGTCCCTGTGCGAACTGAGCCGTTACGCCCAGTCGGCTCGCTAACTGCTCGGCGATCTCGACTTCAAAACCGGTCAGCTTAGTGGGATCCGCGGCGTCGGGGTAAACGAACGGTCCACCACCCTCTTGGTCAGCTCCCCAGATCAATCGACCGCGTTGACGAACGCGATCAAGCCCTTGACCGCCGGACGATTCCGTTGCAAGAGCGGCCGAAATACCGAGCGCAACCATCAGCCATTTCGCTACCCAAGCTGGTTGGGACCGATGGAATGGATGGGCGTCTTGCGGGTCGCCTGCCATGTTGTTCTTCCTGCAGTAGGGAATGGATTTGGCCGTGAAACGTTTCCGAAGCTGGTATGCAGACAGAGTTTCTTCGGCCGCGAATAACTTATCCGATCAGGACGTCTGGGCTCGTACAATTCGTAAAGCTATCGTTGAATCGGCAGATCGCAAATCGCGTTCGCACAGGAAAAGCCGAGAATTGATGCCGAATGGATGATTGTTAACCGCAAATCCTTATTGAGCAAATAGGCAGATCGCCCTATATTGACGAATTCGGAATTGCTTTCTTTCCCGGCGTTTGCTTGGCCCTAGTAGCTACGGCACACTCCGAAATCCATTCATTGCATTTTCAGGCTGCCAAACGAACTCGATACCGGCGACGCGAAATACCGGTCAACTGGCAGATTAAAGGTCACGATATGAAAAGCGAAGAGCGACATAAACTCGAAACGAATTACTTGGCAGATCACTTGGGAGATAGCATTTCCAAGGTCAAGCCTTATACAAACTTGATCATCGGTGGATTTGCACTGCTGATCATCGGCGGCGTCGTGTACGCGGTCATTCAAAACTCAAACGCCAACAAGAACGCCGAAGCATGGCACGAAATGTTCCTTGCCAACGGCGATTCCGATATGCTCACCAAAGTCTACGAGGACTACGAGAACACGGCCGCTGCGCCGTGGGCTCGGCAGCGTCAAGCCGACAGCCAACTGGCTCGCGCCATCGACCAAGTCTACATCGATAAAGATCAGGCGATGGAACTCGCCAAGCAAGCCAAGGAAAATTACGAAGAGGTTCTCAAAAAATCATTCGATCCCATGCTGCGATCCCGAGCCACACTCGGTCTCGCCAAAGCATGCGAAACCGAAGGCGACGCGGAAGGAGCTGTCACGCACTACCGCAAATTACTCACCATGGATCTCGAAAACAAAGCGCTCGAAACCGAAGTGACGCGTCGAATCGCTTGGCTTGAAAGTGAAGATAGCAAAGAGTTCTTGGCTTGGTACAAATCGTTTCAACCCACCAAGTCCGCGCCAATCGGTTTGCCTTCGAACTTAAATCAAGTTCCGTCTTCGCCAGATTTGACTTTGCCTGAATACAAACCGACTGGATTAGGTCAGCAACCACTGTCAGGGCCAGAAGCAATCGCAACACCTCCCATCGTAAACCCACCTGCTGAAGGTTCGACAGATCCTAGTGCTGCAACCCCAGCTCCCACCACTCCACCAATTGCCGACCCGAATGCACCTGTTGAAACACCCGCCGCAGCTCCAGCCGAGGGCGCTGCACCTCGAACCGAGGGCGCTGGAACGACTCCGAGCGGGGGCGGACAATAATCGCAAACGGAGAAATGTCCGATGACGCGACGGCTGATCCGGTTAAGCACCTTCGTTTTGAAGTCACCGAAGAGCATGCCGGTGCTCGAATTGACTTGTTCCTTTCGCTCCAATGCGACGGGTACAGCCGTGTATTCCTGCGCGGAGTTTTGCAAGCAGGTAACGTTCGCCTAAACGGTCGTGCTGTCAAACCAAGTTTCAAAGTCCAGCCGGGACAAACTGTCGAAATCGACTTGCCTCCTCCTCCCGATGATGGTCCCATTCCGGAAAACATTCCGCTGGATGTGATTTTCGAAGACGAGTCGCTTGCGATTATCAACAAACCGGCAGGTATGGTCGTGCATCCCGCCAAAGGCCATTGGAACGGGACTCTCACCAGCGCGCTGGCTCATCATTTTCAACAGTTAAGCGACGCGGGCGGGCCAACACGACCGGGTATCGTTCACCGCCTCGATCGAGAGACTAGCGGTGTCATCGCTATCGCCAAGACAAACGCGGTACATTTTAAACTGGCTGCCCAATTCGAAGCTCGCGAAGTCAGCAAAGAATACCACGCCATCGTCGTCGGTCGCATCGATCTCGACCGCGACTGGATTCGAGCTCCTATTGGGAACCATCCTTATCAACGCGACAAGATGGCCATTCGGAGCGAACACGAATCGAGCCGCGAAGCCGAGACAATGTATGAAGTCATCGAGCGATTTGCCGGATACACGTACCTAAAAGTATTTCCCAAGACGGGTCGCACACATCAAATCCGCGTGCACTTGGCTCATCTCAGCTACCCAGTGCTATGCGATCGGCTGTACGCAGGCCATACTCGAATTATTCGCGGCCAACTGCTTCGCCGACAAGCTCTCCGTCAACCACCGCAACCCGGCGACGACGATGTGATCCTCCAGCGTCAAGCTCTCCATGCGCGCCGCCTGACCCTAGCCCACCCCGTTACCGGCGAACAGCTTACCTTCGAAGCCCCAATCCCACCCGATTTTCAAACCGTCCTCGACACCCTACGCAAACAATCACCCTGATCCCTGATTGCCGCGGTTTTTAAACCCCAAGAGTGTTCAGCCGCCAGAAGCGCGCCCTCGCCACAACTGTTACCCGGCTAAACAACGAAACATTCCCAACAACGTTTAGCCGCCGAAGGCGCGCCCGCCAACCAATCCCACCACCGGCAAGAACCTAAACCCAGCAGAGAATCCCATCCAACTCCGCTATTCCGTAACATAAGCGCTGCGCGGCTAAACAAAGAAACGTTCACAAAAAATGTTTAGCCGCCGAAGGCGCGCCCACCCCGCCAACCAATCCCACCACCGGCAAAAACCTAAACCGAACGAAAAGAACCGTTCCAACTCAAGCCTCAAGTACCAAATCTTCGGCAGGGCAAAAGTGAAACCATTCTTTCGGTCTTCTCACGGCTTTACCGATTAACGCCGAGACGGCAAAATTTCATTAAACAAAATGCCCTTTGCGAGGACTACTTTTTCGAAACTTAGGGCAGTTCGACTGAATTACCTTTTTAGAATATTTTTGAATTCCATGATTCACGGATACCATGTAACTTTCGGCACTTATGGCTCCTGGTTTCCAAATGATCCTCGGAGTTCCAAATCCAAATTCGTTGGTGCAAGCAAACTTTTCAAAGCTGCCGGTAAAGCTCGAAAGCAAGATCCAAAATCATTTGCTCAACTGTCCGCTACGGAAACGCAATCTCTCAAGCAACTTCGATTTGAGCTGTCCCGACCCAACGTCATCCTTTCGCCTCGACAAATGGAAATAGTCGCTACTGCAATTGATGAGTTTCACCATGCTGCACAACTAACGATTTGGGCTCTGGCGATCTTGCCAAGCCATGTGCACATTGTGTTGGCGCGATCAGGTGGAAAATGCGAAACGATCATAGATCGGATGAAAATTCATATTCATCAGACCTTTGCGAAATCGAGTGTGTTACCTTTAGGTTGTTCGGAATATAAGAGCATTTGGGCATCGGGACGTTGGATCGAGTTTCTCGATAGTGAAGTCGCAATCGAAAATGCAATCGCATATGTGTTAACCAACCTAACCGAAGCTGGTCTTTCACAGCAACACTGGCCTTTCGTCGCGCCTTTCAGCGGTATCGAAAGGAACATTGTAAACTATCCCGATTGAGATCATTATCTTTTTCAAACGCGCTGTGTTCCCGGCACAACCCAAACGCGTTGAGCGCCCCCAACACAAGCGCTGCGCGGCCAAACAAAGAAACGTTCCCCAAATCGTTTAGCCGCCGAAGGCGCGCC
>JANMNK010001257.1:0-3162 GCA_031373875.1 Pirellulaceae bacterium
TGCCGCGATTTGAAGAAATCGTATCCGGGCAAACCAGTCGTCGAAGCGGTTCGTGGCTTGAATCTCGAAATCAAGCGAGGCGAATGCTTTGGCCTGCTCGGACCAAACGGAGCGGGCAAAACCACGACGATTGAAATCCTCGAAGGGCTACTAACCGCAACTTCCGGTACAGTCGAAGTTCTTGGACGGAGTTGGGCTCGCGATGCTAACTCGATTCGCGAGCGCATTGGAGTTTCGCTGCAAGAAACGCAGCTTTCCGAAAAGCTCACCGTTCGCGAAACGCTGGCTTTGTTCCGCAGCTTCTACGGAAACGGGATTTCGATCGACTTGGCAATGGAACGTGTGTCGCTCGAAGAGAAAAAAGACTCGCGTATTGCACAATTGTCTGGTGGGCAAAAACAGAGGTTGGCGGTTGCAACGGCCTTGGTTGGCGATCCTGAACTGCTGTTTCTCGACGAACCGACAACGGGTTTGGATCCTTCGTCTCGTCGCCAACTTTGGGATATCATTCGCATGTTTCGCCAAGAGGGCAAGACGATCCTGCTGACCACGCACTACATGGATGAAGCTGAGAAACTGTGCGATCGAGTCGGGATTGTCGATCATGGTCGCGTGATCGCTTTGGGAACTCCTCGCGAACTAATAGCCAGCGTCGGCGGCGATCACGTCATCGAATTCTCCGTACAACCAGAACATGCCACGCTGGTCGACTCTCAAAAACTGAGTGAACTTGTCGATGTCACGTCCGTCCGCGACGAACACGATCGTTGGTCGTTGAATGCCCGCAAAGCTCATCATACGATCCCTGCATTGCTCGATTACTTAGAGACTCACGGTATTTCGCTCGCCAGTTTGACGACTCGTCAAGCCAGCCTCGAAGATGTATTTGTGAAATTGACCGGCCGCAATTTGCAAGAGGAACAAACGGCATGAGTCAATCGCATGACAAATCAACTGGCGGGCGGCATCCTGTCTATCACCTGACTGTGGCACGCATCCTTGAGTTCCTCCGTCAGCCAGATGCTGTTTTCTGGAGCTATTTCTTTCCCGTGATCATGGTCGTCGCCTTAGGCCTCGCATTCAACCGTCGACAAGAGCCAAACGTTGTCGTCGATATCAGCGACGAACAAATTTATTCGTCGATTCAAACAGCTTTACAAGGTCAGCCTCGAATCGTCATTCATCAGACGACTGAGGAGGATGCAAAGATTCGATTGCGAACGGGACGCTCCGATTTGCTGATTGAACGGCAAGCGGACGGGCCTGGGTATGTTTACGTCTACGATTCGCTTCGACCCGAAAGTGCTGTGGCGCGATCTTTGGTTGACGATAGTTTACAAAGATCGGCTGGACGCAAAGATGCTGTGATCGTAAGTGACCGTTCAAGCAGCGATCCAGGCAGTCGTTATGTCGACTTTCTCGTGCCCGGCATCTTGGGAATGAATATCATGGGCGGCGGGCTGTGGGGTGTTGGGTTCGCCATCGTTCAAATGCGCATTCGCAAAGTTCTTAAGCGTTTAGTCGCCACGCCGATGAAGAAAAATCATTTCTTGTGGTCGGTGCTTGCAAGTCGACTGGTGTTTTTGATCCCTGGAGTAATCATCATCCTCGGGTTTAGCTGGTTAACTTTCGGCGTCGTCGTACGCGGCAGTTGGGTTTCCGTGCTCGTGGTGATTTTGCTCGGTTCGATGACGTTTTCTGGAATCGGATTGCTGGTAGCTTGCCGCGCGAATTCCGTTGAAATGGTATCCGGCTTGATGAACTTGGTGATGTTGCCGATGTGGCTGTTTTCGGGAATCTTCTTTTCGACCGATCGATTTCCTGAAGCAATCCAGCCGATCGTCCAAGCTTTACCATTGACGCCTCTAATCGGCGCGCTACGTGCCATCACACTCGAAGGAGCAGGTCTTTTTGAACCAGCTCAATTGTTGCGATTGGCCATCATGGCAGCTTGGTCCATCGTCAGTTTCGTTGTCGCTCTTAAACTATTCCGCTGGACCTGAGCCCATCCGACTGACTCACGACAAAGTTTGCTTCGATGAGCCCGCTCCGAATACTTCGATAATTGAAAGCTGCAATGTCTTCAATTTGCATTGAACCCGGGCAGTACGTGACGATCGATTTCAGAATCCTATTAAACACCCCAGCACAAGTTAATTAGCGTTATCAGCCGTTTTGGCGCTAGCCACGGTTACTTCAAATGACAGTAAACTCATGCATGAGTGCTTAAGTAAACGGAGGTCCTGTGGCGAAAACGAATATTTTTGAGAAAGGTGGCTACCGCTACATCCCTGGCGTCTTTCAATACTCCGCTGGCGTGGCGGCAGAGCCCGGATGCAGAATCGAGCGATTGCAACTTCGTAATCCACTGCCAATCGTTCAAGGCTTTGCGGCTGCCGAAAACTACTTGGCCGGTATTGGGCGTGATGTCACGGCATTTTGCGCTTGCGAATTACGATCTCCGGCTCCATTCAGTGAGGAGGGTTTTCGATCATTCAATCGTGACTACGTCGGCACGCTTCAGCGATGGGGAATTTTCCGCGATGAAGAAAATCCGGTCGCACGAACCAATGTTTGCCCGGAATTCGACAA
This sequence comes from Pirellulaceae bacterium, assembly GCA_031373875.1. Classification (GTDB taxonomy): domain Bacteria; phylum Planctomycetota; class Planctomycetia; order Pirellulales; family Pirellulaceae; genus JANMGV01. The sequence continues at coordinate 2,593 of JANMNK010001257.1, forward strand.
GCCTTCCGAACCGGTGATGCACGCTTTTTCCTTCACCTTACCGACCAATCGCAAAGATCGCGGAGCAGGGTTCATCGTTGCCGGTAGCGGCGAAGCGACTGAGGGCCAAGCGAATTACCGCGATACGATCGTCCGACTTGGGGAAACCAGCCCCGAAGCAATTCGTGCGAAAGTACACTTCGTCATTCAAGTCATGGAACAACGACTGCGCTGCTTAGGTTTTGAATGGTCGGATGCGAATTGCGTACACGCGTATACGATCCACGACATCGGTTGGCTTGTTGCCGAATTTTTCGCAAAGCCGGGTCTCGTTCCGCATGGCCTAACTTGGGTCTATAGTCGGCCACCGGTAGTCGACATCGAATTCGAAATGGACGTCCACGGAGCCGTTCGGGAATTTATTGCTTAGAAGGATTATTAAAGTGGCGGAAATCAAAAGGCACAGCGTGACACCGCGATGGTCTGACTTGGTTACTCATCGCGGAACAGCGTATTTTGTCGAAGTCCCCGAGGACCCCGCACTCGAAGCTCGCGAACAATTTGAACAGTTGTTTCGTCAAATCGATGAGC
>JANMNK010000012.1:0-6675 GCA_031373875.1 Pirellulaceae bacterium
CTTCGATAGCAGACAAAAGCCGTTGGCGCAACATGTACAGTTTGGTGGGTTCCGTAATCTTTTTTCCAGAGATATCGGTTACGTAAAATACGTCTACCACCTGATCGAGATGGGTGCTGATTTTGGCAACTTGCAAAACGATTTCGGCGTCGAAAAGAACTTTTGAGATGGAATACAGCAAACCCCGGCGATCGTATGCGAAGATAAAGATGATCGTAAATTCTTCGGAAGTACTGTTGTCGAATTGAACTTGAATTGGCTGGGTTCGGATGGCGGTCTGGGACGCGATGGACTTGGATTTCCAGACACTTCGAAAAGTCGGTGGATTGAGGTTTTTTGGATTAACCGCTTGGACAATCGTCTCGCAAACTTTCTGCAATCGAGAATCCGGAGGTCGGCCATCGAAATCGATGTCCTGCACGATGAATCGGTCCCAAGCAATTTCGCCTGGTTGGGTATGAATTTCCGCCGCCAAGATTTGAAGTCCTTGGCTGCTCAATGCTCCGGTAATACGGTGAAAAATTCCGATAGGTTTGTCTGTCTGCAAAGTCGCAACCGAATACTCAATTGCTCCACGATCGGGCAAGTATTCCGCCCATGCCTTTGCTGGTTTTTCTTCTGTGAGTTCCCGTAAGTAGCTCAGCTCTTGAAGGATGCGAGATGGGGCGCAGCGGAGAAGGTATGCAGCCGGTAAACCCGCGATCTGTTCTGTCCACCACGGACGGTCCACAGTTGACGGAACTTGCCGCAGGACGGCCTGACGCCGTAAAGCCAACTCTTTTTGAAAACGCGCATCTGGATTCTCGTCACGAAACTGAGCATCTGTCCGTTGATAGAGCTGAATAATTAATTCGCGTTTCCAATCGTTGAGACCACCCGGGCCGACGGCTGCATTATCGGCACACGTTAATACGAGTAGCATTTGAAGTGCTTCGACCGACCCGACGGCCGTGGCAAATTTGACGACCGTCTCCATTTGCATCACATCGAATCGAAATGCGATATCGGACATTAACAAGTGTTTGTGAACCAGAAACACCAGCATTTCAGAATCGCTTTCCGAAAGCCGAAGATGCTTAGCCGTCCAAGCTGCGATATCTTTTCCAACTTCGCTGTGATCCTGGGGAAAGCCTTTGCCGAGGTCATGAAGAAGCAATGCGAGGTGGAGAATTTCTTTCTTTTTAATCGATCGATAAACATTTCCCAAAAGGCTATTTTCACGCGCGAATTCCGTTGCGACCTCGACGCTGCGTATGCAATGAGCATCCACGGTGTACTTGTGGTATTCCGTGAATTGCATGAGGCATCGAGCATGCTTCATCGCTGGAATGATCTGTTCGACCACCCGCAATTCGTGCAATCTTCGCAATAACTCTCCCAGCCGACTGGAGTGTTTCATGAATGACATGAATCGTGCAATTGACTGCGCACCAAGAGGCGCAGGATCACGACTTAACATCGCGCTGCGTATCATTCGCCAAGTGTAATGCTCAATTCGCCGATTGAATTTATTGGCTAGCAACATCAATTCGAGAACCTTGGCCGGATCTTGCTGAAATTTCTCCAATCCTTTTTGGGTTGCGGAAATGTACCGAAAGCCAATTCGAAAATCTGAATTTAGAGGCCAGGAAAGCCAGGCTCCAAGATACTTTACAATGGGCGAACGAATTCGCGCGCTTTCAACAAACTGAGCGGAGCTGTAACGGATTTCGCTCGTAAATTCAAAATAGGTTCGCATGAATTGTTCGACCTGCAGCATGCCTTCGGCGGCCGTGCTGCCGTACCAAGCGGCTAACACCGGTTGATGGCTGCGGTCCAAGGCATCGTGCGATCGTTTTGAGTCAAAGTGGATCTGATTCCGGAGTCGCAACAAGAATTGATAGCCGCGTAGTAACGACGCAAAGTCTTCGGAAGCCAGTATTCCACGTTGGTTCAGTTCCTCCAGATCCCTTTCACCGTACCTTACAAATCCCATCCAGCGGACCAACTGGATATCGCGTAATCCGCCTCGGGACCTCTTTACGTTTGGGCTCAACAAGTAAACCGTGTTGCCAAACTTAACCCGTTCATCCATTCGGGCTTTTTCAATTAGGGGAATCAACCGCTTGCAGCGTTTTTTAGATCCGGTTCGCAAACTTGAAAAAAAGGATTCGAATAGGTCTTCGTCGCCGTACAGCAGACGGCATTCGGCAAGAGATGTGAGAACCGTTGCATCCTTCCAAGCTAGATGAAACGTTTGGCTCTGCGTTCGTGTCGTGAAGCCGTATTCTAATCCGGAATCATTTATGAGCTTGGAGAGCTTACTGGAGAAGGATTCGACTAGAGCGGTCTGCGATGGTAGATGCAATACCATGAGGTCGATGTCGGAATACGGGGCCAAGTCTTTGCGCCCGTATCCTCCGAGAGCCAATACACAAAAACTTGTTGGCGCAGGCGGATTGGCTAACTCAGACAGTACCGTTCGGACCAGATCCAAAATGACTTCGTCGACAGTGATGGTCCAATGGCGACAAACCTGGATTCCAGGCGATCCAGAATTATGTTGTTGCCGAAGTTTCTCTCTTCCCTCCGCCAATCGCAGACGCATGGCGATGGCTGCAGGATGCAAAGTGGAAGGGACATGCATGCTTCGTTCTGCTCGCAACAAATAGTCGGTCTTACTCAAAGCTCCCTTTATTGCCGAAAAGAGCTAAGGACGCAACAAAGTCGTGGCGAAACACACCCACAATTGAACGATCTACTGCAAGCAAGCCGACTCGGAAAAACATCGCACTTAACGAGGAAACCTCATACAGGCAAATGCCGGAATAAGGATGGAAGGTCTCCCAGTCAACGCCTTCGGTCGAGAAAAGTACAATACCCGACAAGAGTAGAAAGCAAGAAATTCAGCAATCAGCAGAAGCGACCTGACAAGGAGCCACCACCAGCCGCAGGGGGTGCGATGGCCTTTGCAAATCACTAAAGTGCTGATTAGAGCGCGTCTTCGCCGGTTTCCCCGGTTCGGATTCTGATTGAATTTTCCAGATCGTAGACGAATATTTTTCCGTCGCCAATCTGACCCGTCTGCGCGGTCTGCAGAATAGTATCGATAACCATTTGCAGGTTACTGTCCGCGCACACTACTTCAATTTTTACCTTCGGGACAAAATCAATCGCGTATTCTGTACCGCGATAGATTTCTGTATGGCCCTTTTGGCGACCGAAGCCGCGAACTTCAGTCACCGTCATGCCGTGGATTCCACGATCGGTGAGAGCGTTCTTAACGTCTTCGAGCTTGAAGTGGCGAACGATGGCTTCTACTTTTTTCATCAGAAATCTCCATGTTGAGCACTTTCGAACCGGATTTGACCACAGTCTAACCAAATATTTGGAACGTTAAACAGGCGTTGACTGCGGTTTTTTATTCGAAAAGTGGTCGTAAAAATTTATTGTCTGTCTTTTTCCCTTGGGCTCTGCCAAGGGACGTCCGATTTCCCCAAAAAACGATTTGCCTCTCGGGCTGTGACAAAAAGGTAATCACTTAATCGATTAAGGTACACGACTATCTGCGAAACATCGCTTACCGCTGGTTCATTTCCGAGTGTTACGACTTCGCGTTCCGCCCTTCGGCACACAGTACGTGCTAAGTGCAAAAAGGCAGCAGGCTGACTACCCGCCGGCAAAATAAAGTTCTTCAAGGGCGGTAGCCGCTCTTCCATCTGGTCAATTTCCTTTTCAAGCAGTTCGATGTGGGAATCGCCTAGCCATTTAAGATTAAATTTATCGGGATTGGGCGTGGCCAGTTCTGCTCCAATCGCGAATAGGGAATCCTGAACTGTCTTGAGGACCGATTCCCAAGGCGAGCCTTCGCTAAAACTTCGAACTATTCCTATTACTGCGTTTAATTCATCGATTGTGCCATAGGAACAAATTCGAGGATGGTCTTTTGGTACCCGCGGTCCTCCAAATAATCCCGTCGTACCATCATCGCCCGTTTTTGTGTAAATTTTCATGATTCGTTCTTTTCGATGTTCTGGGTAGATTGCTTCCGTAACTTGAATTAGAAAATCTTAGGCGATATGGACAAGCCCAAAGTCTTCTCTAGCGGATATCTTATCTTCCGTGGCGAGCCCCACTTGCAGTTTCTTCTCATGAAACATGCGACTCGATGGGACTTGCCAAAAGGTCATCTCGACAAAGGGGAAACCTCGGAGATAGCTGCAGCTCGCGAATTATACGAAGAAACCGGAATCGCAGTTGATAAGATATGGGCCGACCCCGAATTTCGATATGTCGAGACCTACGAGATCGGTTGGCGAAGCCCAACGCAAAAACCCATTCTCAAGCAACTGACCATTTTTTTGGGCTGGCTTCTAACACCGGTTGAGATCAAAGCTACCGAACACGAAGGCTATGAGTGGTTTGACTGGCCTCCGCCTGGGTCCATCCAAGCGAGAACCATCGACCCACTTTTAGAAAAAGTGCGGCTTCATTTCGAGTCCAGGCAGAACTGGCCGAATAGATGATTGGGTTGGTAAGTGACTGGTCTTTTGTTAAGCCACCCAGAGACTCTCTTGGCATCCATACGTACTGCATTTGCCGTTGAATTCCCAACACTCACGGTGATGGGCTGCACGGCATCGCCGACACTTGACCAAGTCGGACTCGATTGCCTGACCACAAACGCCGCAGGCAGGTAGTTCACCGATCTCTCGCTTTTCGGACAGAAATGCAACTTCGGCCTGCGTCTGTACTCGCATTTGATCGTGCAACTGCAAGGCTTGCAGGATCCACGTTCTCAAGACTTCGGAATCGACTGCCGCGATATCGCCATCGAGTTTCCACTTCAGCGGTTCAACGACCAAACGAATTCGTTTGGTTGGCAATGCTACTAGCAACTGGACCAATTCGTTCTTACCGCTCGCGCCCAACATATCCGCGGCCAAACGCACATCCGATGCCATACACTTGGGTAGTCCTAATCCCGGCAGCGCGATCGCCAACAATCCTACATCTTGATCGGCGACTTGCCCCGCAACCAACTCTAGTTCTTGGTCCATAGTCGATTGCCAATCCAAGCGGAGTTGAATGCGCCAACCATTCGCAATCTTCTGCGCGGTCACCGTCACCTCTCGATCACCATGAACGATGACTACGGATTGTTGAGTCAGCCAGCGCCATTGTTTCCTTGAATGGCCATGCCATTTTTTTAGCAACCAATCACGGAATTGCGACTCAATTCGCTTTCCCGAATTCACGAATATAAGAAAGGCAAGAACGAGAAGGACAATTACAAATAGATAGTATCTCGTCATAATGGACCTCGTGTATCATCGGGGCCGAGGGTGTTTCGTCGTGCTGCGTCAAATTCCTCGTGCGGGCCATCGTTTTCCAACAGCGGAGCAAGTTGAAACAGATTGCTTTTGGGAATTAAGCAGGACTGTGACAACGAATCGCGTTGTTCATTCGTTCGCTGGGAAGATCTTAAATAAAAGTGGTCCCGTTCTTGTGGCGAAGAAGATCGATTTCTATCAAAAACGCCCCAAAGGCTGTTGATCGGATCGATGACTATAGCGACGTGATACCAGGCTGGGAAAAAGTGATTGCAGATAAATTGATCGTAACTGGACAAGAATATTCCCCATCCGGGATGCGTGTGATACCAACCCAATATTTCGAACTGGGGGAATTTTGATTGTTGATTGGCAGCAATCTTTGCCCAGCTTTCATGGGTAAACGTAAAACTCCCGCGTGTGGCATGATACTCTTCGGCTGGAATCGCGCCGCCAATCCAAATTCCGCGATCGACCAGTGAATCTGGACTGGCCCAACGAAGCCCTACGAGCACGCCACCCAATTCAGTTTTCGTGTTTGATACCGCATGCTTAGCCATCTGCAGCAACACATCCAGTTCGATTGTCATTTCGAATCCGACCGATTGCGTAGTAAATAGCCCTTCGCCGATGCTCGTCCGGTCACGGTCGACAAACACGGGTTTGGCCTCACCGCCCTGCTTTTGCTGGACAGTCCGGAATTCGATGCTTCCTTCTGATTCCTCGCGAGACACGACACTTCCTTTTTCTGCAAGTAAGACTTGCGTTGCAAGTTATCCGTTCTCTACATGCTGCGACGGGGATCTGAAACCAATCACATGAAGCTGTTCTTCACACAGGACCTGCACCCAATCATGCGAGGGAATTCCCAGTTCGGCCAGCGTCAAATCGCTGCATTCGGAGTCTTGCTCGATCCGATAAAGAACTTTGGGAACTCGGGGCATGTTGCAACGTTGGCAAGTCCCAACATGGGAATCCACTTTCCATCGATGGTTTCTAACGGGCAAAATCTCATCACAATTCGGACATTGGACAGACTCAATAAACTCCCGTTCAAGCAAAAGGATTGCAGGTTTTCCTAACCCAAATGCGAGACTCGCTGCTCGAAGGAATTGTTTGACCGGCTGATGGCGCTGACTGTCGTCTAAATACATTTCTACTTGCCACGCATCATGACTAAGGCATTCTGGTTTGACGGGCAAATCGGTGCGGTACATGGTTTCTTGCCAACCGTTCACCACGAGCGCCGTACCCCAATGTACCTTTTGATCATGAAGAAATTTGACGGCGATTTGACTTTGCCAACCCGCGACGATCGATGCAATGGTTGGGGATGTCGGAACGCGTCCTAAGACTAAATCAT
>JANMNK010000037.1:0-4379 GCA_031373875.1 Pirellulaceae bacterium
TGATAATCGGCGCCGTCCAAACTTGATCCGACTAGCAGGTTTGTTCCTGCTGGGGCAACCAGAATGCAACCCAGTGAACCGGCGGTGTGATTGTCTCCTTTGGGCAAGTAAATATTCATTTGCGTGCTCGCACCTGGAGCAAACCCCGCACTCATGGTCGATCCAAGTCGAACGCCACCTGCAAGCGTCTTTCTAAAGTCGGGCCGTTTGGGAATCATTCCCATGGGAGCACTTGGACCGATGCCGCCACCGGGAATACTGGAAGCAGCCATTGGAAATGTACCCGGTCCAAACTGGTTGCCGTTGGCTGCCAGTTCACCGTCTGGAACGAGACCTGTTGGCGATTGCACTCGCGAATTCTCAAAGTCGGAGCGCAATTGCATTATGAACACGACGCCGATCACAGCACCCATGAGGCCAAGACCTCCGATCGTGGAAATCGCGATGATTACGACCGATCGGATACCTCGCTTTTTCGAAGTCGCAGCTGGAAATTTTGCACCGGGAGCTATTGGACCTGCAGCATACCCGAACGGGCTCGATGCGCCAGCGGGATTAAGAGCATCAAACGGCGAACCCGTTTGCACAGAAGCTGCCCATGGGTCGGGGCGCGTATCCGACACTTGGCCAACGCCGAAGGTATCTGTCTCAAGCGGTTGCAAACTGGGAATTACTGGTTGAGCCGAAGGTCGTTGGCTGGCCGCCGGACGAACAATTTTTGCTGTCGCAGGTTGCGAAGTCTGCGCAACTGGCTTCGCTGCCGGAGTCTTCGAAGCTTGTGAAGCCGGCCCTGGAACGTTGCTTGCCTTCGTCAACACGGGCTTTGCCGCAGGCGTACGAGTTGCTGATGCTTGTTTCGCGGGCGGATGGGACTTCTGAGACGAAGCATTTGCAGTCGAAGCCGAATTCGAAGATCCCACTGGCTTGGTCGGTTGTGTTGCTTCAACTTGTCCCGGAACAGGGATCAACTCCGAACAATTTTTGCACCGCACGTATTTACCAACCGCCGTATCGGGAGCTTGGTATTTTTTTCCACATGCACAAGTAACCGGGATGGGCATGGCATTCACTCACTCATCACCACAAGGAAACAGACATTCACATGCCAACAATATACACAGCACTCCACCGCGAAGACAACCTTTCGAATTTCCCCGCTCGATAAACGCAGATTTTGCATTTTTCAAGTTACGAATCGGCGGATATCTTCATTCGATTCTCGCGATGACTGAGACTAAGAACTCGTCGTCGTAAGGTAACTATTTTGCGAATGCAGGTATGAATTCGGCCATCGCGAAACAGATTTATGAACGGCAGAACGACTTGATAGTATGCTGGACCGGTATCTATAAGTTCAAGAAAACGAGGATCGGACACTAGACCGAGTTTTCTGCCAAGAACAATTACACTATTAGTAAGAAATTGCGTAGCGGCTTGCCTATTGTGGATGGACTCACTCGTAAAGGATCTTTGTCAGTTCGATCACATCTCTTTCAAAACGGCAAGTCGTGCGTAATGAAAACGCTTTTTTCCCATTCGCATTGAGTAACAGTTATTCGCCTCTACGACAGAGTACAAACGCCGGTACGCTAGTTAATCCGAAGATCCACTGCCGATAATAGAGCGGTGCCTATCAACGGCAGTTTCCCAATATTCTCGACTACCTGGACTGGAATAGTTTGCTCCATCCAATCCACAATACAATAATAGCATCGCAATCGGGCGGTCGATCCATCCGCGAGAACGGCGTCCGTATCCGCAAGGACTCGTAGGCCCAGTCTTTCAATTTCTGATTTCGGCATGACGAAATGACCGTCGAATGCGGTATCGATCCACGCTTGAATGCTCTGTCGCGGAGATCTTGCGTGGTTGGCGACGTACACTTCGACTATCGCTCTTTTGTCTTCGTCGATCCAAGCCTTCACGTTGAAGCTGCTCCGATGTGGAATGCTGCATCGTGGCCAATTCGAATCACAAATGGAACATGGTCCGGTTCCGCTTCGCGAGCCGCCAATGCGGCCTCCCAAAACGTTGATCGAATGTAGTATCCATGAGTTGGCCCCACAATCGCGACGTATTGGCCGACGAAATCGCGTTCCAGCGATTCCCTCAGTTCCGCTTGGTAAATGAACTTTGCATCGTCTGATGTCGTTGGCATCTGCACACCTGTTTTTTTGGCCCGAACAACCACTCTTTCTCAGTTTGCACGAATAATATGCGGAAGAATAGCCCTCGATTCTCCGCTACGATTTACTTTGGATTTCGCGAACAAGCCGACTAATTGGGGACATAAGGTCCTGTTAACTCTTGGAATTTAAGCGACACGGAGACGGCGGAAAGACCTAGTCGCAATTTTGCAAATTCAACTAGCAGGAATTTCCAGTAATGTCGACTCACTGTTTTTTCGAATAACTATTCTAAGCGATTCAATGGTTGCAATGCGATCAATTTGCGTCGACTCCGGAGAGTTGCATTTCTACTTGGTCAGCTTGCCAAGCGATGGAGGAGATGCTGCGGCTGAGTTCGAGCGCGTCCGTTGTGTCGGCCAACATGTTCGTTCGCAATACGACTTGTTCGCCGTCACCTTGGCGACGAAGTGCAAAAGCGCCGTGAACAAGCTGGTCGTTGTAGCGCAGCAAAGTTGTTGCGCTCGACGCATTCATCGGACCGCAAACAGACCAAACGGATACTTTGGGGTTGCCGTCGTTGTCCTTTTGATTGAACTCGACGTTCACACGTTGTCGTCGGGTCGCTCCAAGTGCAACCACAATTACCAAATGGTCATTGTCTTGCGATTCGATCGACCAACCAGATCGTTTTACGAGATCTTCGACGATCGCCCTCGGGTTGCTTGACGAAGGTAACGCTTTCAACTCTGAAAAGTCGAACCCAGACTGTCCGCCGCCGGCAGCTTGGCTGGCCTTTTGTCCGATCGCGTTCATCGCCGAAGCGATCATGCCGGGAACCATCATTCCCATGCCAATGCCAGCGGCAGAGCCACCAGCATCGCCAAGTTTTTCCATCCCCTTCGCGGCTTGATAGACCGTAAAGGATCGCAAATCGCCGACGACCGACATGCTGCTGCGAGCATCGATGGCTTTTTGCACTTCTTCGGGTGGTGATATGTTGGAAATCAGAAACTGGTTGAGCTCTAAGCCGAACTTTGCAAATTCTGTAGACAATTTGACACGCGCGGCGGCGCTCAGTTCGTCGAATCTTGCTGGCAGATCGAGCAAGCTGATTCCGGACGTCGCGAGCAAATCCGTGATTGCAGCGACGATGATATCCTTCAAATAGCTGCTGACTTCCTCGGTTGTGTATTTTCCTTGGGTGCCAATCAACGTGTTGATCAATAATTCGGAGTCGACGACACGAAAAGCGAACTTGCCGTAACCCCGCAATCGCACGATTCCGAAATCTTTGTCGCGAAGCGTAATCGGTTGGCGAGTTCCCCAGCGTTCATCTGCGAAAAGATGTTTACCGATAAAGTACACGCAGGCTTGGAAAGGCGATTTTTCCCAAGGTGACGTGAGGATGCGCGTGATGATGGGAACGTTGGCGGTGGTCAGCGTGTACCGACCGGGCCCAAATCGGTCCATCGCGCGGCCATCTCGAAAGAAGACAGCTTCTTGGTTTTGCTGGACGATCAGTTGCGCGCCGTACTGAATCGCGGCCGTTCCAGACTCTGGAACGCGTGCAACGATGGCTTGATTCGAATTGTCTACAAAGTCGATAACTTCAAGTCGAAACACCGTGACACCCTTTTACGAAAATTCAATTCACAGTAGGTACAGTTTAAGCAAACCGAATGATCATTCGCGGTCTTGCAAGGTCGATTGACGGCGACTGAAGCGGTCAGAAAGTAATGTGACCATTTCCTCAGCTAGATTCCAATCGATATCTGCCGCCGCATCTTTTGGCGCCACAGCTTGTTGCAGTCGATCAACGACGCCGATTAGGTTTTCATCCATATCGGCGATTTCTTTGAGCAGCGCTTCGTCGACTTGTCGTTCGTCGAACCACGAAGCGTATCCTTCGACCGCAGCCCGCAATCGGTTTTGTTGCAATTCAATCTTGTGACGCAACTTTTCGCTTTTGGCGACAGCATCCAAGTTGCCTTGTTCGACGAGTGGCAGTGTCTTCTTCTCGAGGCTTACTTTGCATTCTTGTAATCGTCGAGCCAAAAACTCCCTGGTCAATCGATCATCTTCGCGACGTTTTTCTTTTTTAGCGTAGCCGCCGAAACCAGGAATGTACTTGGTCAAAATTTCGAGCGCGTTGGATTTCTCTTTGGACATGAATTGGGCAATCTTGCATTAAGAACGAGAAGCGGCAACGGCCGGGGATGACGCGATGCTGGGAGCTTGCGGGTATCGAAA
>JANMNK010000067.1:0-1681 GCA_031373875.1 Pirellulaceae bacterium
GATGATGTCGAGCAATTGACGTGCCACCATTGGATTATCGCCAGCAAAATGTAAAAGGGTCGCTGGTATTGCGGATTCTTGTCCAGACTTGTCGATTACACTGGTATCGCTGATCAAATCGGCCAGCTTCACCGGGATATATCGAAGCAAGGACCCCGGCAAACATGGCCGCTTGGCGTCCAGCGATTTTCCATGCGGCAAGCATCACTAGCCCGACAGCCAACGTGCCGAGAAGGACACCGATCAAGCGGGCGGCAAGTACCGCTGTGCGCCCTTCGAACCGCGTCGCCGGTGCCAAAATCAGCGGATAAAGCGGCGCTCGAAAAATGCGGCTATTCGGACCAGCATAATCGTAGGACTTACCGTCCGAAATTTTCTCTGCCAGAACCCAATACGTTTCGCTGTCGCCAAAACGAAACAATTTGTGATCCGTATCGACCATGCCCTGCCAAACAAAGGCAGCCGCAATTCGAAGAAAAAACGCAAATAGTAGGATCAGCCGAATCATCGATCAAAGGTATCCTCTCATCGCTGGCAAAATGCGGAATGAATCGGGCATTGTGAATGCATAAGTTTGGCTGTGGGTTTTCCCCCTGCCACGCAACGGTTTAGCGTCCAAGCAAGATCTACCGCCCAAAATCCTTTCCTTCGTCTCCCGCTTCGCCCAAGGCGAAGCGGGAGACGAAGGAAAGGTTGAGACGTTCCGGTTTTAGGACGCTAAACCGTTTCGTTCAAGGGGGTAAACCCCCATGAACGAGAGAACCAACGTTGACGAGAGAATCAACGTTGAAAAACGAACGAATTAGCTGGACAGCACCACTTTGCGCTGGAGTCCAGGCTTTAGCCGCTTTTGGCGCATCCAAGGTGCTCGCCGCCAAAAGGCTGTGCTCCAACAGAGTTGCGATGGACGATCAGTCCGAAGTGGCGCTGTCCAGTTAGGCCCACCCTTCGGTACCTTGAGTTGCCAATCCGCGAGGTCTAGCATTATCAACGCGTGACTGGACTGACAACGTCATTGTTATCTTCAAAGTCTTTGGCGACCACATATGCAATCGCGCCCAATGCTGCTAAACCAGCAAGATCTTTCGCAAGCCCGCCGATTCCAGTTTGGCCCCCTCCAGGAATAACCATTCCAGCTCCAAACATGTTGCTTCCCGCAATCGGCATCGTTTGGACGGGTGGAAGCTCTTCCTTTGCAAGGACTTCTTCATCGTCCGTATTGGTCGTGTCTCTTGTGCTCATCACATCTGCATTGTCCGCTACCTCAACATTCAATTGAGTGGCTGCCGTGTCTTGGTTTGCAGAAACAAAATGGTAGCCTTGATTCGATCTGAGTTGTGTTAGCGAGTCCGGCTTGACGACACAGAAAGCAACGGCCGCGATACCGCGATTGCCCGCAGCCGCAAAACCGTAACAGCCAGGCTCAACGCCTGCAAATTCAAAGCTCCCGTCCCTGGAAACATTCGAACGTCCGATCTCGACTCCATCCTTCAGAAGCATCGCCTTCATTTGACTCATGTCGACAACGTCTGGCGTTGACCCAAGTTTCGAAAGTCGTCCAACTACCTTCCCGTCTCTCGTAGACAGCACGCGATGCGACTTCGAAAAGACACGCTTAGATGCATTCGGATCACGCACAAATCGTCCGTAGGTATCAGAAACTTGCGTTGGCACCGAGTCC
>JANMNK010000106.1:0-7696 GCA_031373875.1 Pirellulaceae bacterium
GCCGCGGCCGACGCGGACGCACATCGGCACCAGCCAAACAACCGTCGCAAACATCGCATCAAGCCGTCGCGTCGTCCATCCCGACGGCACTGTATCCTTCAGCCGAGGCAGTAGTAGCGGTCGCGAAGAGTTCTTTAGGCAATCCCCCGATGGCTTGATCGATCCTCGCCTGCGAACGCTTTCATTCTGGAATGGCGATTCTTGCTTGCTGGAACTACATAGCTATGCGACGCATCCGATGAGTTACTACGGCCGAGGCGAAGTTACCAGCGACTTCGTCGGATTGGCTCGACAACGAAGACAGCACGACCATCCCAATGTCAAGCAAATCTATGTTTCGGGTTGCAGCGGAGATGTGACCGCTGGCAAATACAACGATGGCACTCCGGAGAGTCGAAATCGGCTAACGGAAAGACTTTACAACGCCATGGTAGCGTCAAGCCAACATGTCGCGAAAACTTCGATCGTCAAAGCGCATTTCAAAGCAACACCATTAGCTTTGGAGTTTAGCCCGGATGCGAATTTGACAGCAGAAAAACTTAAAGAAACGCTTTCGAATCAAGCCAACACGGTCGAACAACGCATCCTGGCAGCTATGGGACTTGCAAGTCGAATGCGCGTCGACGCAAATCAGCCGATCGATTTCGCCACTATCGATTTCGGTCCTGCTCAACTTGTCTTGTTTCCCGGCGAAACATTTGTGGGTTACCAATTGCTTGCACAGAAGATGTTGCCACGCTCTTTGTTGATCCCAATCGGGTACGGAGAAAGCTGGACCGGTTACATTCCCACTAAGGAATCCTTCGCCGAGAATTTTAATGAGTCGTGGCAGTGGGTATCACCAAATTCGCCGGATAAAATTCTGTCCGCTCTCGAAATCCTGCTTTCTCAACCTCTGAGCAAATCTCCCGCCGAGGCTTCCGCCAAGTAATCCCGTGCATTAGCCGATGAAGCGATCTGCTCGTCATGCAGAGCAACAACGCGCAGAGCCAACAAATGCCATGCATATGAACCCGGTTTTACAAAGGACCCGTTGCGGATATATTTTTGCAATCCCATTCCGAGTCTCACTCTAACCCTCTGTGCGTTGGAGTCGATGTGAAATTGCAGGAAAGTCCAGTATGAGCGATGTTGAATTATCCAATCGAGTCCAAGCGATCCTGAACCGGCTGAATCAGCTAAAGGAGGGTCTTTGACTACGACAAAAAAGCAACTGATATCGCTGCACTGGAATCCAGAATGGCCGACCCCGATTTTTGGGGCAACCAAGAAAAAGCGCAAGCCGTCTTAGCGGAACTCAAGGCTCTTCGTGCGCATGTTACGCCGCTCCGCGAAGCTCTTCAACGCGCCGCCGATCTTCAAGAGTTATTGGCCTTGGTGGATGACGAACCCGGTTTGCGGATGGAGATCGAAGCGGATCTAAACAAACTAGAAGCGTCCGCTGCGGAAATCGAACTGCAGACTTTGCTGGATGGACCTCTCGATTCGAACGGGGCAATTCTGAGTATCTACGCGCGGGATGGCGGGTTGGATGCCAACGATTGGGCCGAGATGATGCTTGGTATGTACATCGCGTGGGCAAAAAAACACGAATACGACATTGAACTGTTGGACCGGTGCGACAATGAAGGTGCCGGTATCACGTCGGCGACAATCGCGATCCGTGGCCCCATGGCGTACGGTTATCTGAAAGGTGAAGAAGGAACACATCGACTGGTTCGAATCAGTCCCTATAACGCCGAAGGAAAACGCCAAACGAGCTTCGCCGCAGTCGATGTTTCACCCGAAGTCGGCGATTCAGTCGAAATCGAAATCAACGAGAAAGATGTCCGCGAGGATACCTATCGCGCTTCGGGCGCTGGCGGACAGCACATCAACAAAACCGATTCGGCCGTTCGGTTGACCCATATTCCCACCGGGATTGTGGCGGCTTGCCAAGCGGAACGGAGTCAACACAAGAATCGCTCGCAAGCCTGGAAAATGCTTCGTGCTCGCCTCGCTCGCCGGGAAGAAGAGAAACGCGAAGCCGAACAAATGGCCAAATACAAGGGCAAAGCGCGCGTGGGTTTTGGCTCCCAGATTCGCAACTACTTTTTACACCCAGATCAACGTGTCAAAGATGCACGAACTGGTTTTTCAATCGGCAATTTCCACGCTGCCATGGCAGGCGACATCCAAGGCTTTCTCGACGCCTATCTACAGTGGCGCGTTAAAGAAGATACGGACGGGTAACCCGCGTGCTGCGACTGACCACCAACCAAATTGAAATTCAGTGCGATCGAACAATCGATCGCTATAGCAGCAAAATCCTTGCCAATGCGGGCAGTGGTTTTCACGCAGTCCTCCGATCAATCGAAGGCTCGAATCAAGACTCATCGCCACCGAGCCCACCTATCCAGCAAGCCGTTCTTGATGAAATTGGCGCAGATCAAAAAGCGATCCTCGGCGTTGGCATGTCGGGCAAGTCGCACTGGTCCTCCAGTGTCCACTGGGATCAAGCAGCCTTGCAAATGGTTTTTGATATCGCGTGCCGCTGCAACGAAAATATCAACTGGCTTGGCTCATCGTACGAATGTTGCGAAGACAGCCATGTCGAAATGCAACCGCAAGGGCTTCTCATTCGTATGCACGATCAGACTTTCGCAACACTTGTCGCGCTGGACAACTGCGCTTTGTCGAAACTGGATCAGAGAATTCAAATAATCGCGAATTTGGCAGGCGCAGAAAAGCTACCGAGAACGATCCGCTGGCAATACGCTATCCGCATTTCGCAATAGTTTCGCATCGGCACTTTTCTGCTTGCGTTTCCTTTGTAGCGTGTGTCATTCGGCATTCGTGCGAACCGATCACTCGGCAATGACGGTATCTTCGTGCTCATAACCGGGGGCGCAGCAGCATAAAAACCGGAGCGGAACTGCACCCGTGTTTTTGATCGCATGCTCTGATCCGGGCGGGATCGCGATGGCGTCACCAGGTCCGACAGGGTGCGTTTCGTCACCCATCAACATCTCTCCCTGGCCTTCAAGGATGAAATAAATCTCCTCGGTTTTCGGATGATGATGACGCTGCGTAATCGCACCAATCGGCACAATGGCTTCTGCCAAACTTTGCTTGCGAATCGACGAATTACGATGCGACAAGAGCTCTCGAATTTGCGACCCGTCCTTGGTGATAAAGGTCGTGCAGGCACTAAGATTGATAATATCCATGGATTTTCGGTTAGCCTGAAAAAGGGATTTGTAGAAACGGTTTCTTCTAAAAATCGGTAAGGGAAGAATTATTACTTCGCGATTTTCCTGGACGTAGGACTTGGATATCGTACTCGCGAAGTATCCTTGTTGGTAACATGCAAAGAGCATTATTTTCGCCATTGCCCTTGTCGTTGACCATGCCACTGCCCATGTTAATACGCATCTCATGGAGCAAGGCTCCCAAACCGTCTCGGTAGCACCGCATTCGAATGACTCGAAAAATCAAAATACTTTGCGGCGGCAGCTCCATGGAAGGTGGCGGCAGCGAGCGCCAATTGCTGTATCTGATGCGAGGCCTCGACCGATCGCAGTTTGAATTATCGCTGTACTTGCTTTACCAAAGCGGCGCTCTCATCAACGACGTCCCGACCGACGTACCAATCACTTCATTTTGGACCAATCGGAAATTGCCACGCATCTACTGGCCAGGACGATTTCATGGCCAGCAAGTCAAAGACCTGATCGCGAAAATTCGTGATTTCGAAGCCGACATTGTATACGATCGCTTGTTCCATATGACGATGATCGCCGGGCCAGCGACGCGGTCTACCAACGTAAAACGCGTGTCGACGATTGTCAGTCCTCCATCTCGCGACGTTATGCGTTCCGAACTCAAACTGGTTTGGCTCAAACGATTGCTCTTGTCGAGAGCCTATGCCCACTCCGATCGATTGCTTGCCGTAAGTTCGGTGACTGCCGACGACGCCGCGAAATTCTATCGCATCCCGCGAGAAAAATTTCAAGTTGTCCCAAGTGCCGTCGATATCCAGCGGATCGATGCAATGGCAGCCGAAAAATCTGCCGGCCCGACCTTGGTAAAAGATCGATTTCACGTCATCACGATCGGGCGATTATCCGAAGAAAAAGGTCACATCCATCTCCTCACGGCTTTTGCGAAGCTCAGGAAGTCAACCAATTGGAAAATGCACCTGCACGTTGTCGGCGATGGCCCGCTTCGTACATCACTTGAGAGCCAAGCCGAAATTCTTGGCATCGCTGACCGAACGAGTTTCTATGGCCATATCCAAAACCCTTATGTGGTTCTTGCCCAATGCGACTTGCTCTGCTTGCCGTCACTGTACGAAGGAATGCCGAACGTTTTGATCGAAGCGATGGCGTGCAAGGTGCCCGTGTTGGCCGCAGAGACTGCGGGTGCGGCAAGCGAGTTGCTCGCAAGCGGACAACGCGGCACGCTCGTCGCGACTCCCGAAGCAGATCTGATCGCGCAAGCCATTCGCGACCGTTTTGAGCAACCCGAAAAATGGTTGAGCCGCTTGGATTTAGCACGAGAGTACGTCAAACAAACGCACAGCCTTCCACGATGGTTGGCTGATATGCAACGGATCTTCTGCGATGTTGCTTCCAGTCAGAGGGAGCGATAGATGGCAGCAGGGGTTCTAAAAAATGTCGGAATTGTTTCTTTGGCGTCGCTCGTTCAACTCGTCCTGCAATTCGCGTTGCAAATGGTATTGGCCCAACGTTTTGGTGCCGGCGCTACCATCGACGCTTTCAATGCGGCGCTCACCATTCCAACGGTCCTTAACGCTGTCCTCACGGTGTCGCTTGGTTATGTATTAATCCCGCAGTTGGTCGGGTCGTTCAGCAAAGATGAGAACGATTCAGCCGCTTGGCAGTTGGCCGCTGCCGTAGGAAGCTGGATCACACTCACGGGGCTTGCGATTTCTATTTCGCTTTGGTTCTTTGCGGACGCATGGATCGACTTCCTCTATCCCGGATTTGATGAAGCGACCAGTTTGACCGCAACACAAGCGCTTCGATGGTTGGCGTGGCAACTCGTCCTCGGCACGACGGTTTCGTGGGTTCAATCTGTCGAGAATTCAAGGCACCGATTCGCTTGGCCAGCCATCATGGCGTTGGTTGGAGCGATGCTGAATTTGGTTTTCGCCGTATTGTGGGTCCAGCACGGAATCATCGGATACGCACAAGCAATCATTGCCAGCAGCATTATTCACGCGATCGTATTCATCGCTCCTGTCGCCCCCAAATTGCTGCGATCCTATCAAGCTTGGCATCCGGAGATGAAACTATTGATTGGGCGTTGGTTGCCTTTGTTGGCGGGCGGAATCTATTTGCGATTAGACCCCTTATTTGATCGCGTCTTTGGCTCGTTCTTGGCCGAAGGTAGCATCGCACACTTGGGTTATGCACAGCGCTTTATCACTGCTTTGTTAACTCTTAGTACGGGCGGAATCTTGACCGTGCTCTTTCCGATGCTCGCCTCCAGCGACAAAGATAATCCTGGAAGCGGCTTGGCAGAAAAACTAAACCGCAGCCTCTACGGCCTGATGCTCGTCCTCATCCCCATCGTCATCGGTGGCTCCATCTTTGCCGCCCCGGTCACTCGCGATTTACTGGAACGCGGGGAGTTTTTGCCCGGCGATACACTGGCCGTTGCCGGTCTCTTTCAAGTACTCCTATTGTTCCTTGCGGCCGCTAGTATCGCCGATCTCATTGCCCGCGGGTTCTACACAATTGGCGATACGCGAACGCCCACCATTATCGGCTCAATTGGAGTGACCGTTGCCTTGATCGCAAAATATTTCCTGTCGAAAAATTTTGGAGTGCAAGGTATCGCGTGGGCCAATTCGGGATACTTTGTCGCCGTTACGCTTGTCTTGGCGTGGATATTAAGTCGAAGAATAGGGCCGTTGATTTCGAAGGAAACTTTCCAACAACTTTACAAACCCGTCCTCGCAAGCTTCGTGTCTTGTGCATTGGCGTATGCGATTATCTATAGCTTTGGTCGGTACAGCAGCATTCTCGCCGCCATCGTGGCAGGGATCGCATACCCGATTACTCTTGTGCTGATGCGTGAGACGCTCGCGCTGGAGATGGCAGGAAGGTTTAAGAAGACGCAAAATCAGTCGACTTAAAGATTGCGAAACTCGCCGCAAGCTCCCAGGCCCGTTCCCAATTGCATTTTGCAGATCAGCTTTGCGAAAACAAACAGCCAAAGCGTCAGTCGCGGGCCGTTTTGAAAGCTGAATTCCAGCTCTTTTCGCAACCGAGCAACATCATTTTCGCCTTTGAGTTTGTTCTGCTCGCGATAAATGACCGGCCAGACACACGCCCAAGTACGTCGAAATTGCGGCGACGCACTGAAGTCGTTCTTTAGCAAAACCGAAGTATGCAGCGGAGCCAGTTTTTCGATCGACTGAATCCAAGACGAGTCGTCAAGGAACTGTGTGTTCGAGATGGTGGACTTGAGTTTAAGAGTGTCAATCGTTTCCATGATTGCCATGGATATCTTGTCTTCGATGTCAGCCATCGGAGGACGCGGCGCGAAAAAGCCTGCTTCGTATCGAATCGAAAGCCAAGGCGGGTTTTCAAATTTCATCGACCAAGATTTGGTGTCCCAAGCCGCTTGGCAAGTCATTCGCAGTAGGCCGCCATCAGGAAGTGCGTTCGCATTGAAACTTCGCCCGTTGCGAACCATTTCGCGGCGAATCAGTGTGTACCAATCCTCTTTGTTGACAACCGCCGTCAAGCCCATCTGGGTCGGCACGACACCGACTGCCCTGAGCCAACTATCTTTGTCGCTCACTGACCAACTCGGCTCGGCTTCGAAAACGAACGCTTCGTCATCCTCGAATTTCCATTCGCGACTTTGCGCCGGGATGATTTCCAGGAACGGCAGCAATCTTTCCGAATTCGCAAAATCCCAAAGTCTCGTCGCAGCAGCCAGTCGATCGGATTCTGGATTGTTACCCCCAAGCGCATCGACATCACTAACAAGCGGCTTCACCCGCTGCGCCGCAGGAACTTTAGCTGCCAACGTCAGCGACTGAATCCAATTCTCCGTAAACGCCATGCGTCAAGAACTCCAAAAAAATAAACCCAACCTCCCAGCAACGAAAGTCGCTGTCATGCAATACACCGCAAAGATTGTACCCGCAATTAACTTTTTGCAGACAATCAGCACTGATCAATGCCGATATGCATCGCAAATCGCAGAAAAATTCAGAGGACTATTCAGAAATCCCTCGCACCAATGCACCATTTCAAGAACGCAAACAGGCCTCAACCGGAGTCCGACCTCCTTCAAAATGCCGCTATCGTCGGAGCCACATGCACAGTGAAGCGACATCATCCGCTTCAACTCAATCGCTCCGCTTCCATCGCAATCCCTCAGCGCCTTCGACAATCCACTCGCCATAAACCTCAACAACGCGCTTAAATGCGCACGTCGACGGAAACCACTACTCTGCGCAAGGGTAACCAACAATGCGAGCGCCAGTAGGCACCACCAATCCACATGGCAAGGAGCTTCGGAAATCCAACCCAACTCAATCCATCACCCAAAACCCCGCACCGCCAAAAATCCCCAAACCAAACAGGGCCAGCAGGACTCGAACCTGCGACCTACGGATTAGAAATCCGTTGCTCTATCCAACTGAGCTATGACCCCAAAATGTATTGTGTTT
>JANMNK010000099.1:0-1934 GCA_031373875.1 Pirellulaceae bacterium
TGTTCTGGCCAACGATGTTGACCAAGACCGGGATGTTTTGAGCGCGATTTTGGTCAGCGGCCCGGCGAACGGCACTCTGAGTCTTAACCAAAACGGCTCATTCAGCTATTCACCAATCAATGGCTACGTGGGATCCGACGGTTTCACGTACCGAGTTACCGACGGCAAAGGAACCTCCAGTGTCGCCACCGCCACCATCACAGTCTCCACGCTCCCCAACCTAGTCCCCGTAGCGAGGCTTGATGGTTTTTCCATTGGAAAAAACCTAACCCTGACCGTGGTCTCGCCAGGAATCCTGTCGAATGACTCTGATGGGGATGGTGATGCTTTGACCGCAGTGCTGGTTGTATCGCCTGTTCATGGGCAATTGGCACTCTCGGCCAATGGTGGCTTCTCTTACTCCCCGGCGCTCAATTTTTCAGGCACCGACTCATTTTCTTACTTCGCCACGGATGGTCGCGCATCTTCGGCTGTCACGCTCGTGACGATTAACGTAACTGGTGGTGTTGGACCAATTCCCAATAATGCCCCAGTGGCAAACACCGATACCTACTTCGCCACTCAAAACCAAGACCTCGTGATTACGACTGTCACCGGAGTTTTGGCCAATGACTCGGATGCGGAGCACGACGCATTGTCCGCACAACTAGCATTGCCACCGGCTCATGGCGAAGTAGTGCTGCTTCCGGATGGCTCTTTCGTTTATCGCCCCTCCACCAATTACACGGGATCAGACTTGTTTTCCTACCGCGTCCTGGATGGGAAGACGAATTCTGGACTGGCTCAAGTCAATATTTCCATTTCCGAAGAAGGGGGGTGTTACGAGTGTCTCATTCCCCTCCGGCAACTGCTTCATACTCGGAGCAATGCACTGGCTGAACTGCTTATCCCGCCGACTTCTGTGCCCACAAACGCGACATGTCTCGAAATGGAACTGAGCGCTTTTTATGCACTATCTCAAAAAATGCGAATCGCGGGCGACGCTGAAGCATTCGCTACGATTGAAACCGCAGGGCAGTGTCTTTCTTTTCAGGTGCGCCAAGCCATGACCAATCGTTCCGCCCAGGTCGACGGACTTCTCAAGTCAACTTGGTCTTCGACCGCCAGCAACCGTCTGGAACAAACCCGCAAGAGGCTTGAGCAATTGGGGTCGTTGAAGGATCCATTGAGCTACGCCCGGTCTTTGCTCAAAAGCATGTCCTCCCTTCGGCAAGTGGACCGCTATGTTCAATCAGGAAGTGTGGCACCGGCATCGGTTTCTGATCGAAAAATCGTCTGCAAGTTCGTTTATGACGGGCATTCGTTTGGGGGCGAGCTTCGGTTTGTGGGAACCAATTTTGTGTTTCAAAGCAATGAATCTGGTGTTCCACAATATGGCAGTTACTCGTTCACCCGCACCTCGTGGAATTCTGGTCTTTTGAATTTCACTCTTGACGGTCCGTTGGACATTTCACTGCCTCTGAAGTTCAGCCGCACTGGCGGCAGAATTTCTGGCCGCAATATCCGTGGATCGTTTTCGATGGAATAATTCTTGGGCATCCCGCAAAAATTAGGTCGTCTGCTGCAAATGGAAGTCAATCGTGGTACAGCCTTTGCTAAGGCGAAACCATGTCCCCAAATAATATCAGACCGTTTCATTTCTGTGCAGTTTTGCTCTTCGCCATTCTTGCTGCCCCTGGATCCGTTCCAATTTTGGAATGGGAGTCGCTGCCAGACCCCAGCATCGCAGGATACAATCTTTATCGGGGAACCAAGTCCCGCGCTTATGACGAGGTCGTTGATGTGGGGACTCAAACTCGCGTTGATCTAACCGGGTTGGAGGCAGGCACAACTTACTTTTTTTCGATTACTGCTTACAACGCCGATCGCATTGAAAGCGATTTCTCCGACGAGGTGAGGTTCACTCCCTCGGCGGACACTGTGACCTCTAGGAC
>JANMNK010000118.1:0-4041 GCA_031373875.1 Pirellulaceae bacterium
GCGAAGCGTTTTTTGCTGGCGACGATGTAATAGAAGTCGGTAAAAAATCGATCGACGAAGCCCGCCAATTGAGTTATCGACAAGCTCGAATTTATTTGGCATGGGAGCAGTTGCCCCAAGTGTTCATCGCTGCGGTGAACGGCGTTGCTTTGGGTGCGGGGTGTGTCGCGGCGTGTGCATGCGATTTTCGACTTGCCGCGCACAATGCCCGATTCGGAATGCCAGAGATACTGCTTGGCTGGCCTCCAGGGTATGGGATTGCCCAATTGACTTCCTTGGTTGGGAAATCGCGCGCGATGGAAATGTGCGTTACAGGAAATCAAATTTCCGCGCAGCAAGCGCAAGACATCGGCTTAGCGCTACGAACAGTTCCCCAATCTCAGTTACTGACCGAGTCCATGAAATTCGCTGAGTCGCTGTTAAAACTTCCTGCCGCAGCACTGCGTGAGACCAAGCGACTTGTACATTTGGACGAAGGGGTACAACCCAAATCAGCCTATCTGGCCGACACGGCTGCTTACATCCGTTGTCTGGCAGAACCAGCCGCCCGCGAAGGCATCGCCGCCTTCTCCGAAAAACGCCCTCCGCGATTCGAGTGAAAAGATTCGGCTGTCAACAAACAGTTGGTAACGGGAGTTAAGTCATTTAAGTCGCGTTACCGGTCCGAACTTGCAGAGTTCATCGCAATTAAGCACCCCAGCACAAGTTATTTAGCATTATCAGCCGTTTTGGCGTTTGCCACGGTTACTTCAAATGACTGTAAACTTATGCATGGGTGCTTAAGCGGCATTGGCTTGCTAAATCGCTGGGAAATTCAATCGAACAGGAATTCAAAGCACCGCGAGCCAGCACCTAGCTCGACAACGCGAACCCGGACGTTATAATCGTGTCCCGTGATGTTTGCGTCGTTTCGAACGTGCAAACATCAACAAGGCCGCTTGGTGAAATTGGCATACACGCCAGACTTAGGATCTGGTGCCGCAAGGCGTCGGGGTTCGACTCCCCGAGCGGCCATTATTTGAATTTGGCAGAGTGCTGCGCTGATCGTAGATTGAACACTCTAAACGCCCGATATGGCGTGCGTAAGTCTCAATTGTTCCGGTTTATACTTCTAGAATTTCTTTTTCTGTCCCGGCAATCACTAGAGCCCCCGGACCGTCTAACCACTTGCCCTTTTGGTTTTACAATTCCAAAAGATTGGCCAAAAATGAATGAGATCAGTGCGACGACTGAGTTGAGGCAGAGTCGGAGTTTGGTATCGCGATCGTAGGAAACAACGTAACCTCAGAGACGCCGGTTGTTTGTTTCGGTTTGGCTAGTTCGAAATATTTTTCGGCACCGGGATGGATGGTGGTTGGTGCTGGTTCGGGGCTTTTTAGTTTCTTGCGGAGGCTTCGAATTGTTTTTAAACTTCGTAATGCGAGGTTTGCTCCCAAGGCATTGGTGGCTAGGAAACAGCGAGTGGATTTGTAGGAGCGGGTTGTCCATTTGGCTTTGGCTTCGCACAAGACGCCGAGCGTGTCTAACAGCCGGGCGTTTGGGTCTTGGTGGTATTGTTCGAGTTGCATACAACGCAGGACGCGGCCTGGTGAGAATCGATCGAAGTCGGGGTCGAAGCTGATCTTGTGAGAAAAGCAGGTGCCCTTGGAGAAGTGGCAATACTCGAAAGCGATTATCTGGTCGTTGAGTTTTAAGAGCCAAAGGTCCAGCATCCCAAGATCGCGCATCATGCGGGCTTCCTGTTGATAGTACTCGCCCAGGCCTGGCGTGCT
Source organism: Pirellulaceae bacterium (assembly GCA_031373875.1). Taxonomy (GTDB): domain Bacteria; phylum Planctomycetota; class Planctomycetia; order Pirellulales; family Pirellulaceae; genus JANMGV01. The sequence goes on from JANMNK010000118.1 coordinate 1,773, forward strand.
GAGAATCGATGTTCCGTTTTCGCCTTTCCAGCCCGTGTTCTCAATCGTAAAGCAGGCTTCGAGGGCTGTGTGTAGTTCTTCGTCCGAGGGTTGACGCATTCGAACGACCGAGACGGTGCCTTCGGCTTCGAGTTTGTTTCGCGAGCGTTTGATGGCGCTGCGGTGATTGCTTGACCAACTGCGCGTGTAAGCTTCCCAGTCGTGCAGAATATCAACCACGCCAACGTCATGGCCGGGACTTACATGCAATTCGTGCCCGGCGGTTCGGAGCTTGGCAATCAATCGCTGCCATCGGTCGGATTGAACGGGAATGCCTTCGAGTGCAATGAACATGCCTGGCAATCGAGCGAGCTCGGCGGCAATCATGTTGGTCACAGAATCAACGTCGCAATTCGGATCGAGCAACAAATCGCCAGAACTTACCGTGCAATTCGACGTTAATCGGTAGATAGTCACTGGCCAACGCGTTTTGTCTTCGACCAACGGCAGTCCCGCAACGAACCGACCGCCGTCCTTAACGACAAGGGCCTTCAATTTTGCTTTCGGCGCAAATGTGTTACTCCAAAGCAGAACACCCTGCGATCGCATTGCGGGAAGGCCAATGTCGCTTGCTGCCCACAGATCATCCCACTGTTTCGCATGTTCTGTCAGTTCGGACGAGTTCATTGTTTGGGAACGCAACATCATGAAATCCTGGAGTATTTTGTGCTTGGGCTTGTTAGTAAAACTTAGCCCACATTCCCCAGCAAAATCAGCAAATCGGACAATTTGTGTTGCTAGCGCGGCGCCGGACGACTTGCGAGTTGCCGCAACGATGAAAAACCTGTTGCGAGATAACGTAAAGTGGGAAGCGATGCGATGTTATTGCAGGAACATTAGGAAAAATCGTTCTCGTTCCTCAAGGGGAGTTTTTTTCCAAGCGAGCAAACGGAGCAGCAAGCAACCTGATGACGTACCCTTCGAAAAGGCGACCGTTCTTCGGTCGAACACGAACAAACGAAGCGTCGCGCGTTTGGGTTCGAGGGCGCATGATTTTATTGCAACTGGGTAAACAGAACTCATGAGTCAATTTACATCGGATTACACCAGCGGTTGGAACGAAAACGGCTCGAGCACGTTTCTTGCTCCCGCTTCCGATCTGGTCGTCCCCGTAATGTTACCGCCTGCGGTTGTCGAAACTCCTGCGGTCGAAATCCGACCTTCGACGTCGACGAGTTCACGTTACAACTCACTCGATTTGTGGCGAGGAGCAGCATGCGTGATGTTAGTTCTCTACCATGCAACATTTTATGGTGACTACAATTTTCGGCTGGGCGATCCATCGACATGGACTTTGTGCGGACTACCTCTGTATCTAATCCGATTTTGCTGGGTTGGAGTCCCTATCTTCTTTGTCATCAGCGGTTATTGCATTGCCGCTAGTGTAGAGTCGCAGATCAAGCGGCGCGTTTCGTTGAAAGATTATTTCGTACGACGCTTTCGGCGAATCTATCCACCTTTGTGGACGATGTTTGGAATCGCGATTGCGTTTACTTGGATAATGACCAGCTTGCCGATCATGCGAGAGCAGTGTCATCAACTACCCGACTTGGCAGCCATGTCGATTTGGCAATGGATTGGAAACTTTCTGGCGGCTGAGTCTTGGCGGCCGAATGTTCTGGGTGGCGAATCGGCTTATCTGTTAGCCAATACTTGGACGCTATGTTACGAAGAGCAATTTTACATCGTGACGGGGCTGCTGCTGGCTTTGGCACCGCGGCGATTCTTTCAAGCGACGGCTTGGTTGACAGCGGTTGTGATCGTGGTGCATCAAATTCAGTCGATATTGGGTCGAGGGTATGAAGGATTCTTCTGGGACGGGCATTGGATCATGTTCGCTGCGGGAATTCTCGTCTACCGGACGCTGAACTGTGCGAACGCGGGTAGTAACAAGCGGCGCGTACAAGCCACCGTTGCCGTTCTTGTCGTTGGGATAATGTATGCGATCGCCAATCGAATCATTGCTAAGGACTACTTCGACAAACACCTTGCCGATTATCTTTTCGTGGGATGCAGTTTCGCAATTGGGTTACTTTTCCTAAGGCGATGGGATAGTCAGATTTGCAGCCATTGGATAGTCGAACCGCTTCGCTGGTGTGGTCAGCGTTCGTACAGCATTTATTTGACGCATTTCTTGATCGTTGTCAGTGTGTCGAGTTTACTGGCCTATGGCGGATTGCGGAGCGAATGGCAGGTCGCGTTGATTGTCGTGCCAGTCTGCTGCCTGCTT
>JANMNK010000146.1:0-5205 GCA_031373875.1 Pirellulaceae bacterium
GCGAAGCGTCTCAAGATTTTTTAGAGGCAATGCCCATCCGATTCATGCGGCTTCTGCCAAAGCTAAACTATGCCGCTATGCCCCAAATCTCTTGACACTTATTGTTGAGCCGGTCCTAAGCCCGTTGTGCCGCGACGCTTCATCCCTTTCCAACAAATTCACACCGAGTATTTGCGGCCAGTCGCGAACGAACATTCAACATGCTAGCTTTTCCTAACGATGTCGGCGGTATCGGAACGTCCATACTGGAGATATTGGGGTATTTTCGAGCTCGGTACTACTTTACACTGCTAATTCGCTAAACCTGAACGCTTTCAATATCAACGCGGAATGATTGAGCTTTCTAGAAGGTACGGAAACCGCATGCGCGAATCAACATACGGCAGCATTGAATCCACTCCGAATCGAATTTTTGTTGACGCTTCGTTCACTTTGTCATCCGGAAAAAACACCGGCATTGAACGTGTAGTTCGCAGCATTCTCGGAGAATCATCGCAAGTTTGCGACGTTCCCTTGACCACAGTATTTAGTCACCGAAACCATTTCTACGCAGTAGATTCTAATCGGGAAAAAATACTTTCTCGTCCGCGCGATTTTCAAGGCAACGCCATGGCGCATTTGCCCCAATGGTACAAATCTTTCGCGTCGACCGTTTGTCGGCTGCTGCCCTTCCGCTCGCTGAAAAAATGGCTGATGCCGTACGCTGGTCATTTGGGCATGTTCAAAATCCCGCATCTCTGCTTCGAGTCATACTGCCGCCGGCAAGCCGCCACAGCCGAAAACTTAGTTAGCCCAGGCGCTGGCGATATCGTCTTGCTTCCCGATGCCTATTGGACCGAAGAGCAAGTGTGGGGCGCAGCGCGACAGTCTCGCCAGCGAGGCGCATATATCGCAACGTTAATCTATGATTTGATACCGATGACGCACCCAGAGTACGTCGGCGAGCGCCGCCGCGTTTCCTTTGTCGAGTATTTTCGAAACGTAGCTTCCCATTCCGATTTGATTATCACCATATCGGACACCGTCCGCAGTGAAGTCGAGGAACAGCTTCCAAGACTTTGCAGTGGCCAACACTATTGCCAAAACGTTCGCGGGATCACTCTCGGTGCTGAATTGGCTGAATCCCACGGTCCCATTCGACAAAACATTCGAGAGATTTTTGCAGACGACGGTGATAACAACCCATACATTATGGTTGGGAGTTTTGACCCGCGAAAGAATCACTCTTTTCTGCTCGACGCTTTTGAGCGACTGTGGAAATCGGGAAGCCAGCGTCGACTTTGTTTCATCGGACGCGTAGGCGCCCTTAGTCGGGATGTGGTTGAGCGAATCTATTCCCACGCCGAATTCGGTAAGAGACTATTGACGTTCCATGATTTGACGGATTGCGAGTTACATCATTGTTACCGGCAATCGCGAGGCGTACTCATGGCGTCGACCGTCGAAGGATTCGGTTTGCCAATCGTCGAAGCGTTATGGCATGGCAAAAAAACGTTTGTAAGTAATACCGCCATCCATCGAGAAGTCGGGGGCCAATACTGCGAATATTTCGATCTCGCCGATCCGATTCACTTGACTAGGCTAATCGACGCCTGGGAAGACAGATTACTCGATGGTGCTTCACTTAACCCAGTAAACTATCGCCCAGTAAGCTGGCGAGAAAGCGTTGCCATGCTTTTCGACGCTTGCCTATCCGAGTTTGCTCGACACAGTACGCCAACTCAAAAAATCCAGTGCGTCGCGTGAAAGGCGGCGTAACTACTTTACTTCCAGCGTCGAAGTATCGATTTGCTCCTGACCGTTTACAGAAATCAATGCGTCCAGCATGCTGGGCGAAATGGTATTCGGCAGTGAAAGAGGTTGCCCAGAGATCGTCGCGGCGTTTGCAAAATTTTGGTGATTACCACCAATATCCAGACTCGCTCGATTTCCGATTTGAATGCCTCGCTTGACATCGATACTATCTCCGGGTTCCATCCACGACGAAGCGTTTGTAGTCTCCACTAGTAAGATGGTCTGATCAAGTTTGTCTCGAATGGCCGACTTTGGCATTGGCCCGCTGGCGGGAAAAACCGTTCCTGGTCCGGTGACGAGTACGTAGTTGGATTCCTTAAGTACAAAAGCGTCAACACTGCCCGGTGACGCGAAGACGGCAGGCATCATTTGAACCACCCGCGAGTTCGTTGCCGAGTTCCAAACATCCGATTTGTCAATCGAATCGTATAAGGTTTGGTAACCTAGTTCTGGAAGGATGAGAACACGCCAGCTATAAAGCGGTTTTCCTGCCGCGTCGACGACAACCGGGGGTGGGAATGTCCCGTACTTAGCGGCATAGCTATTCAATGCCGCAACAATCTGCTGCATATTCTGAAGGCAAGCGTTGCGATTGCGATAAGCTGCTGCCTGTCGAATCGAAGGCATCAAGTATCCGCCGATGGAAAATCCGACAATCGCCAGGATAACGATAGAGATCGCCAGACGAATCAGCAAAGCTTGGGAGGGCCGGAGTCGGGCGACAGAAAGCTGTACCGGAGCAGGGGAGGGAGGGGCAATGTATCGCTTTCCCTTGGGTAAAGTGACCTGTTTGCCACACCCAGCACAGGGGCCAGATCTGCCCGCTAAGCTGTCATCAACGAGCGACTTAAGGTGGCAAAACGGGCAGGTAAAATTGAAGGGCATGATACGTAATTCTAAAGGACTGAAATGGCTGATACGGTTATTGTAACCAAGTTGCCTCTTGCTCGGCACAGGCATTCACGAATAACAAATAGTATGTTTGACCAAGCTTCCGTTTGTTCAGACATTTGCAAATGTCGAGGCGTGATCCGGAACAAAAGATCCCAGACAAGACTTGTCAATGAGAATCCACGACTTCGTAGCCGTGACGCTCTGAAATGACGCTGCTCAATGTCTTTCGGCTAGCCAAGCCGCAGACAGGATTGCTTGTACCATCCCGCTCGCTCGCGCCCGACCTTGCCAAGCGACATCGTGCGCAGTGCCGTGGGCGACGCTCGTTCGAATGATCGGTAAACCCAAAGTAATGTTGACTGCATCAAACATATCGAGCAATTTGAGGGCAATGTGTCCTTGGTCATGATACATTGCAATCACGGCGTCGAATTCACCCGCCACGGCGCGGGGCATGAGAGTATCCACTGCCAAGGGTCCTTGGACGTTCCAGCCACGTGCCTGAGCCATCTTGACAGCCGGAGCAATGATCTTGGACTCTTCATCGCCAAACAACCCGCCTTCGCCAGCATGCGGATTGAGCGCCGCAACAGCCAGGGCAGGGGAGGGTGACAATCCCAAGGCGACGCGAAACTTTGTGAAAGCTTTTTGAGCTAATTGAATTTTTTCGTCGATCGTCGCGATTGTGAGATTTTTAAAAATGTCGCGAAGTGCCATATGCAACGTTACGTGGATCACGCCCAATCCGGCCGGACCTCCGCGCCCCGATTTGTTAGGCGGCAAGTACAACATCATCGCAAATTCCTGGACACCACAGAGGTCGGCCAAAAGTTCCGTGTGACCCGGCCAATGATGACCAGCAGAGTGCAAAGCTCCTTTGTGAAGTGGTGCGGTAACAATAGCGTCTGCTCGGCCATCCAATACCAATCGAGTACTTGCAAGCAGGAAATCATAGGCTGCTTGACCTCCTCGCGCGTCTACCAAACCAGGTGGCGCTTCGTCGGCCGATGGACTGCCACTCGTAAAACAGGCAATCCGTGATGGCGAAGGAACCTCATCTAAATCCTCGCCGACTTCGACAACTTGGGAATCGACCCCCAACAAGTCAATCGCGCGACGGAGAATGTTTGGCCGTCCAATAACAAATGGCTGGCAGTGTTGGTAGATTTGAGAATCCATCAAGGCCTTGGCAACTATTTCGGGACCAATTCCCGTCGGGTCTCCCAAGGTTATAACAACACGGCAATTGGATTGTTGTGAATTGGACATAGCTAAGTCGTCTGTTGGTAAAATTCGGATGATTGCAACCTATACATACTATTCATTTCTTTCGAGTCTGCGAGTGATGCAATGCGAGCGGTGGTTCAACGAGTGCAAAGTAGTCGAGTTGAAGTCGACGGGAATCTGGTTGGCGAAATTGGAATAGGATTGCTCGTATTTCTCGGAGTAGGGCAGGGTGACGACGAAACAGCGGTTCGCTATCTGTCGGAGAAAATACCCCAGTTACGAATCTTTTCTGATGAAGCGGGGAAAATGAATCGATCGGTGTGCGACGTTGGGGGAGAAATTCTCATTGTCAGCCAATTCACTCTGTACGGCGACTGCCGCAAGGGACGCCGCCCCAGTTTTACGGACGCTGCACCGCCCGAGGAAGCGGATCGTTTGTATCGGCTTTTTTGTCAATGGGTCAGCCACCAAGCCCCTGTCAAAACTGGTGTGTTTCAAGCCGACATGCAAGTCCACTTAGTAAATGACGGGCCGGTCACCCTAATTCTTGAGTATCCCGATCGGTCCTAAGTACCTCAAAGTGTATCGCGCCGGATTAACGTTTTAGCCATTTCTCCGACTCGGTTCGGATTTGGTTAAACAGTTGCACAGCAGTATGAGGAACTTCGGTCTGCTTGTAACCGAAGCGTTTCATGAAGCCTTCGTCGTTGTAGACGAGAAAACTGAGGATCAGCAAAATCGTATAGGTCGTCACATTGGCAAATCGATTGTCACTCCAAAGTTTCAATGCAGTCCCAAAACTGCTTTTGAAGTGATAGCGACCTTTTTTGAATTCGATGGACCAGATCTCGTCAATCAACAGATGGGATGCAAAACCCAGGACAACTGCCGCTGTTTTGAAGAGCCGAATACTGATGTCTTCGGACGAGCAAATAAGAAAAGAAAACATCCCAACGATCAACCCTGCAGGGATACTGTGCCACATGCCACGATGAACTGTATAACGTCGAAAAATCTCTGCCAAGCCAAAGCGGATGAGTAGATAGATGACACCCGCAATAAGCACCATCGACTCGAAATTCAAACCCATCCGATGGAGGCGTTCGACCATTAACATGGGAACCAACGCCGATGCGAAACCAATGGCCTCGCGAAGCGGAATCCCTGAGTCGCTGTCGAGATCCGGAAGCATGCCACTGATGCTGCACAAACTGCCTGCAATAGCACAGGTTTCCCAGGGCACGCCTACCCTATAGCCTGCGAATCCGTATGCCGCACCTGCGATGGTAC